>NZ_DASYHS010000224.1:0-88798 GCF_035998295.1 Arenibaculum sp.
GTCGTCGCGGTGACGACGCTGAGCACGCTGGCCATGATCGCCTATCCCTGGATCGCGCTGTCGTTCGGCCTGTCGGACCGCGAGGTCGGGATCTTCCTGGGAGGGGCGATCCACGACGTCGCGCAGGTGGTCGGGGCGGGATACTCCGTCAGCACCGAGGCCGGCGACGTGGCGACGGTGACCAAGCTCCTGCGCGTCGCGCTGCTGGCGCCGATCGCCCTGCTTCTGGCCGCCGCCTTCTCGACCGGCGTGAAGGGGCGGTCCCTGCGCATGGTCCCGCCCTTCCTCGTGGGCTTCGCGGCGCTGGTCCTGCTCACCAGCGCCGGGGCCGTTCCGGACGGGGTCCGGACGGCCCTTTCCGCCGCCGCGGCATGGTGCCTGACGACGGCCATGGTGGCCTTCGGCATCAGGACGACCATCGGCGGGCTGCTCGCCGTCGGCCCGCGCGCGGCGATCCTGGTGGTGGCGGAAACGGTGCTGCTGGCCTCGTGGCTGCTGGTATGGATGGGGTTCCCGGGGCCGTGACTACCGGGCGGCCCGGCTAAGTCGCGTTCCTGACCTGCTCGACGCACTGGTCCTTGCCGCACATGCGGATCACGCGATGCGGCGAGGAATGCCTGGCGACCGTCCAGTTGATGTGCGGCATCGCCAAGGTCACGGCCTGGATGCGGTTGGACGCGCCCAGCTTGCGCGAGGCGTTCTGTATGTGGAAGAACACGGTCCGCTCGGAGATGCCCAGGATCTTGGAGATCTCCCAGCTCGTCTTGCCCTCCGCGCACCAGGCGATGCACTCCATCTCCCTGCCGGTCAGTTCCTGGCCGTCCGCCGACCGCTTCGGCACGACCGTGCGGGTCGCCGCCTCGAAGACGTAGCCGCTCAACAACTGGTTGTACGGCATCGACCGCTCCAGCCTCGGCCGGCTGTCCTCCAACTCCTGCTCGCAACTCAGGCTCAGCATTCCCCAGGCCCCGCCGGAGCCGTGGATGGGAAAGCTGACGCCGGAATGCAGCCCGAAGCCGCGCGCCTCCTCGATGAAGGAGGTGGTCTGCTGATCGCGCGGGGCGGGGTCGGAGTTCGCTTCCGTCCACCACAGCGTCGGCGTGACGCGGGTGCGGCAGTGGCGCGCGGCGGGATCGATCTGGGCGTAGTCGAGCTGCTCGTAGAGCTTGCACCATTGCTCTGGCAGGTTGCTGACGACGACTGTCGTCGCACCCGGCAAAGTTGGATAGCTTGCGAAGAAAAAGAAATTATCGATATAGGAGCAGAACGTGAGGTACTCCAAAGCCTCATAGAGATCCGCGAGATTATCGACATTTTTTAACAAATATATTGCGTGCTTTATGTCGTGCTTGGATTTCCGGTAGGTCGCAATGGATTCCAGCATTTGCGTCATGATCAGCTCTCCCTGTCGCCCTCGGCGCACGCAGGCCGGTTATTTATTCCGTCGGCATTTCCGCTACATTTCGCGAGAACCACGAACGCGGAGCATGGCGGGTTATTCGGACATGCGTTCGCATGCCCAAGAAAAGGCAAATAAAACGGCCACCAACATCGGAACAGCTCTTGTCATATTAGGATCTGCCGGGAAGCCTAACCCCATTCAATAGTTCACAACACCTGTTAACAACGACAGGTGTACCCAACTTATCCGGTAGAGATTAGCTCTCACCTAGATGAATGCTCCAGAATGCATAATATCGAGCACAACTCTTGCCTCCCGGTTAGGAAGGCATTCGCTTTAATTCACAAGAATACTCTAGGATGCGGGCGCGAGGCGCGGTCGTTGTTTTCAGACCGGAAAGTCGCGCGGGACGAGCATCGACGTTCGCGGGGAACGGACGCGTCCGGATCGGGCGGCGGCAGCGGCAGGGGCCGCGCCCGATCGGGTCCAGGATGCCGTCAGACCGGCAGCATGGTCGTGAACTTCACGCATTTCAGGGCGAAGCTGGAATTGACCGAGCCGACGCCCGGCATGTGCACCAGCACCTTCTTCAGGAAGATCTCGTAGTCGGCGACGCTCGCCATCACGATGCGCAGCAGGAAGTCCGCCTCGCCGCTCATCGAGAAGCACTCCACGATCTCCGGCCGCGACCGGGCCGCCTCCTCGAACGATTCCAGCGTGTCCTCGTCGTGCGCCTTCATGCGGATATGCGCGAAGACCGCGATCGGCAGGCCCAGGGCGTCCGCGTCCAGGAGCACCGCACGCCCCTTGATCACCCCGCCCTCCTCCAGCTTCTTCAGGCGGCGCCAGCACGGGGTGTGGGACAGGCCGACCCGCTCGGCCAGCGCATGGATCGCGATGTCGGGTTCCGCCTGGATTATCCTGATGATCTTGCGGTCGAAGGCGTCGATTGCCAATTTCATCCTCTTGCACGGGCGTGAATTAGGACGACATCCTATTCCTGGTGGCAAACCCTGGCAATTTGGCAAACACATTCCTTCGGAAAGGTGCGAGCGTTGCCGACCCTGCCGCACCCGCAGGTTCGGCCTGATTCAGCGAAGCCGGAGTTCAATCTTGCAGAACCTGTCGAAGCCTCGCCTGCACATCCCGGTCCCCGCCGCCCGGCCCGGCGACACGCCCGATTTCAGCCGCCTCGAGATCCCCGAGGCGGGAAGCGTGCGCCGGCCGGACACGGCCTCGGACCCCGCCGAAATGCGCGACCTGGCCTACGACCTGATCCGCGTGCTCGACTTCGATCACCGGGCGGTCGGGCCGTGGGACCCGCGGCTCGATCCCGAGACGCTGCGCAGGGCGCTGCGGCTGATGGTGCTGGACCGCGCCTTCGAGGAGCGCATGCACCAGGCGCAGCGCCAGGGCAAGACGTCGTTCTTCATGCGCGGGCTGGGCGAGGAGGCGATCGGCATCGCCCACGCCATGGCGCTGTCGGACGAGGACATGTGCTTCACGTCGTACCGCCAGCAGGGCCTGCTGATCGCGCGCGGCTGCCCGCTGATCGACATGATGAACCAGGTCTACAACAACGCCGCCGACAAGCTGCACGGGCTGCAGGTGCCCCTGCACTACTCGTTCCCGGAATTCGGCTATTTCGCGATGTCGGGCAACCTGGCGACGCAGGTCCCGCAGGCCGTCGGCTGGGCGATGGCGGCGGCCTATTCCGGCGACGACAGGATCGCGGCCACCTTCCTCGGCGACGGCGCGACCGCGGAGGGCGACTTCTATACCGGCCTGCTGTTCGCGAGCGTCTACCGCGCGCCGGTGATCATCAGCGTCTCGAACAACCAGTGGGCCATCTCGTGCTTCGCCGGCATCGCCGGCGGCGAGCGGACGACCTTCGCCGCCCGCGGGGTCGGCGTCGGGCTGCCGTCGCTGCGCGTGGACGGCAACGACTTCCTGGCGGTCTACGCGGCCGTGCAGTGGGCGGCCGAGCGCGCGCGCAGCAATCACGGCGCGACCTTGATCGAGTTCGTGACGTACCGCGCGCACGGGCATTCGACCAGCGACGATCCCACGCGCTACCGCCCCGCGGACGAGTTCGCGGCATGGCCGCTTGGCGATCCGCTCCAGCGGCTGAAGGGGCATCTGGTCGCGCTGGACGAATGGAGCGAGGAGCGCCACCAGGCTTACGAGCAGGAGGCCAAGGACGAGGTCAGGGCGCTGCAGCGCGAGGCGGAAGCGATCGGCACGCTCCACACCGGCACGAAGCCCAGCGCGCGCGCGATGTTCGACCACGTGTTCGAGGAGTCCGACTGGCGGCACCGGCGCCAGCGCCAGGAGATGGGTATCTGACCATGGCCAACATGAACATGATCCAGGCGCTCAACTCCGCCATGGACGTGATGATCGAGCGCGACCCCAAGGTCCTGGTCTTCGGCGAGGACGCGGGATATTTCGGCGGCGTCTTCCGCGTGACCGACGGCCTGCAGAAGAAGCACGGCATGACGCGGTGCTTCGACACGCCCATCTCCGAAGGGGGCATCGTGGCCGCCGGCATCGGCATGGCCGTCTACGGCCTGCGCCCGGTGCTGGAGATCCAGTTCGTCGACTACATCTTCCCGGCCTACGACCAGCTCGTCTCGGAGGCGGCCAAGATCCGCTGGCGCTCGGCGGGCGGCTACACCGTCCCTATCACCGTGCGCACGCCCTATGGCGGCGGCATCTTCGGCGGCCAGACCCACAGCCAGAGCCCGGAATCGCTGTTCACCCACATAGCCGGGCTGAAGACCGTGATCCCGTCGACGCCCTACGACGCCAAGGGCCTGCTGATCAGCGCCATCGAGATGAACGATCCCGTGATCTTCCTCGAGCCGAAGCGCCTCTACAACGGGCCGTTCAACGGCCATCACGACCAGCCGGTGGTCCCGTGGTCGAAGCATCCCGCGAGCGACGTGCCGGAAGGCTACTACACCATCCCGCTGGGCAAGGCCGCGACCGTGCGCGAGGGCGACGCGGTGACGGTCCTGTGCTACGGCACCATGGTGCATGTGGCGGTGACCGCCGCCGAGGAAAGCGGGATCGACGCCGAGGTGATCGACCTGCGGACCCTGGTGCCGCTCGACCTCGAGGCCATCGTGGCGTCGGTGAAGAAGACGGGACGGTGCCTGGTCGTGCACGAGGCGCCCGAGACCAGCGGCTACGGCGCGGAACTCGCGACGCTGGTCCAGAAGCACTGCTTCTACCATCTGGAAGCACCCGTCGAGCGCGTCTGCGGCTACGACACGCCCTACCCGCACGCGTTCGAATGGGACTACTTCATCGGCCCCGACCGCGTCGCCGCCGGGATGCGCCTGACCCTGGAGCGGTGACCGCCGGCCGGAAGCGGGGGCCCGGGGGCACGCCGGCCCCCTGGTACCCCGAGCCGGAGCCTACAGCTTCTTCTCGAACCAGTGATGGGCGTAGGGCTCGTCGTTGAAGGCCTCGACCTCGCGGTATCCCGACTTCCGGTAGAGCGCCTGCGCCTCCGCCAGCGTCCGGTTGGTCTCGAGGTGGAGCGTCGTGATGCCGAACTCCCGCGCCATGGCCTCGAGCGTCTCGAGCACCTTGCGCGCGACGCCGCGCCCGCGCGCGGACCTGTCGGTCCACATCCGCTTGATCTCGGCGGTCGTCCGGTCCTTGCGCTTGAGCGCGCCGCACCCGACGGGGCGGCCGTCCAGCCTGGCGACGACGAAGAAGCCCGCCGGGGGAGTGATCTCCTCGTCCCGGGCGGGATTGCTCCTGGCGGGATCGAAGCCGGTTTCGAACCGCTCCGCGAGCTCGCGGAAATACGCATCCAGGCACCAGCGCCCGTCGGCGCTGGTCGGCGCCTCCAGGTTCACTTCGACGGCAGTGTCGCGGACCGGTCGGTCGACCTCAGCCCTCATGGTATCCTCCGTGCGGTCGCACTGCGCCGCGGCCGGCGGCGCCGATGTTGGGGAACTCCCGCTCGCTCCGCGCGAGCGCCTCGCTCTTCGCGCGCGGCAGGAAGAGGCGCGACAGCGGCATCACGAGCGCGGTGCTGATGACGGCCATCAGCGTCAGCGCCGAGAACGCGGTGATCGAGATGATGCCGTATTCGAGCAGAACCGTCAGGACGACCACCTCCATCAGGCCCTTGGTCTGCACCAGGGTGCCGAGGCAGAGCGCGGACGACCATTTCTCTCCGAAGAAGACGGCCGTGAGCGCCGTCCCGCCGACCTTGCCGACCACGCCCAGGACCGTCGTCACCACCAGGATCTCGAGGAAGACGGAAGAGGACGGGTCGATCTGGGTGCGCAGCCCGGTCAGCATGAAGAAGAAGGGCATCAGGACGGCGATCGTCATGACCTCCAGCCGGTCCAGGATCGGCTGGCGCAGCTCGCGCGGGATGATCGCGCCGGCGAGAAAGGCTCCGAAGATGTAGTGCAGCCCGAGAATCTCCGTGACCACGGCCGACCCGATGGCGACGGCGCCGACCACCACCAGGGCCGCCTCCCCCATGGTGCCGTCGTGCATGAGGGCCGACACCACCCGCGCGAGAAGCGGCCTCACCACCTGCACCATGACCAGAAAGTAGACCGGCAGCGCCAGGAGGGGCAAGAGGATGCCGAGCTGGGTCGGCACGCCCCCCGCCACCACCGTCATCAGGCCGCCCAGCAGGAGCCACAGCGCGGCGTCGTTGGCGGCGGCGATGCCCAGGGCGACGCCGGCGATCCTCTGGCCCAGCAGGCCCATCTCGCGCAGGATGGCGCCCAGGACCGGAAGCGCCGTGACGCCCAGGCAGATGCCGATGGCCGCGGCGAACACGAACAGGTCGCCCCGCGCCCCGAGCGTCTCGGGATGGCGGGTGCCGATGTAGAGGCCGGCCAGCACCCCGAGGCCGGTCGGGATCACGACGCTCGCCGCCGCGATCGCGGCGAAGGCGCCGCCCCTTCCGCGGAAGCTGTCGGTATCGAAGTGCAGGCCGGTGATGAAGCCGAAGAAGAGCACCGCGATGGACGCGGCCCCCGCGAGCGGGCGCAGGGTGTCGGGATTGAACAGCATGCCGTACGCCTCCGGCGCGAACCGCCCGAACAGGGAGGGGCCGAGGGCGATCCCGAGCAGGATCTGGATCACGACGATCGGCACCATGCCGCTCAGTCGCAACGCGCGTGAAAGGGCGAACGGGACGGTTATGATCACAAAGGCCTGAAGAAGGAAGATCAGGTCGGCCGTCATGCTGCCTCACCGGTGATTTGCGCAGGAACGGAAAGCGGTTTTCCTCCGTGAAGTCCGGAGGAAGGAGAAAGCCCGGTCGCGCGGCAGCCGCGACCGGGCCCCGTTCACGCGGGCATCAGCGGTCCGTGGCGTCCGTCGGGGCGTCCGTCGGGGCGTCCGTCGTCAGGGCGTCCGTTCGGGCGCCCGTCTTCGGGTCGAGCTGTCGCGTCGCTCCCGGGCTTCGTCCCAATTGGGGCCTTCATGGCCTGGTTGCGGCGGATGTCCGCGGACCTAGTCCATGAGGCCCAATCCCTTCATGAATTCGCGCGTCCGGGCATGGTCGCTCGCGTGGTGCGCGCCGTATGCCGGGTCCGCCTTCTCGTCGACGTCGATGAAGAACTCGGGCGTCACGTCCTCGTCCATCAGGATCCGCCGGGCGGTACGCGCGATCGCGCCGGCGGCGATCGAGACCGTGCCGGCGAGCTGGGAGATGCCGGGCCACTCGCTCTTGCAGGCCCGGTCGAAGCTGTCGGCGAACCTGTGGGGGAGATGGTCGACGTCGATGATGCTGAGGAGGCTCTCGACATAGTCGAGCGGCCGGGCGAGCCTGCGCTCCATGTCCGCGATCCGGCCGTGGAAGGCGGGATACGAGCCGTCGCGGTCGTAGCGCTCCGAGCCGATCTGGACCAGCCCGTCCCCGATGTCCATCATCCACACGACCGGCACGCGGTGCCGGCGGCAGGCCTCGCGCACGGCGATCTTCGCCTCGATGCTGTCCATCGCGTCGATCAGGACGTCCGGCTTGCTCCCCTCCCGGAAAAGCTCGCCGTCGCTGCCGGGGCCGTATCCGTTCGGGGCCACGACGACCTCGGCGAACGGATCGATGTCCCAGATCTTCTCGGCGACGATGTCGGTCTTGTCGACGCCGACCCGCGACAGCGACGATGCCAGGCGGTTCAGGTTCGAACACGCGAGCTTGTCGAAGTCGGTCAGGTAGAAGCGCGTCACGCCTTCCATCGCCAGCGTGGTGGCGCACATCCCGCCCACGCTGAGCCCGGCGACCGCGACCCGCGCCTGCCGGACACGCCCTTGCTCCTCGGCCGTGAACAGGCCGATGTTCCGGGACGTCCGGAGCAGGTACTGGTGCTCCGGCTCGAGCAGGTGCAGGAGCAGGCCGTTGGCGTAGAGAACCCAGCTGCCGGCGTCCTCCGGCTCGCGGCCGGCCAGGTACTCGCGCCGGAACTCCGCAAGACGCGCCTCCAGCCGTGCGGCGTCGAGCTTGTAGTGCGGGTTCAGCACCAGCATCCATTCCATGAGCAGCGGGTCGAACAGGTCCACCACCCGCCCCGCCGCCTCCCGGAACCGCGCGAGCCGGGCTCGCGCGTCCGGGTCCGCCGGAAGGATCACCTGCGGGGCGCCCGACGCGACCCCCCCGCCCTCCGGCTGCAGCGCGCCCAGAATGGACCGCTCCAGCATGCGTGCGTTCTCAACCATCCCTACGCCCCCTTTGCCTCGGTTCGCTCGTTTGTTTGTTTATTTGTTTGTTTATTTGTTTGTTTTGTTTGTTCGTTCGTCTGGTCGTGCCCGCGGCCGGCCGCTACTCGGCGGACTGCAGCTCGGCGGCCTGCCCCGCCCCGGCATAGCGGCTCTCGCGGTACGGCAGCCCGAAATGGTCCCTGAGCGTGGTGCCGGGCAGGACCGCATCGTGGTACCCGCGCGCCGCCAGCACCGGCAGCACGTGCTCGACGAAGTCGTCCAGCCCGAAGCCCACGACCGGGAAGCCCAGCATGAAGCCGTCGGACGCCCCGCCGTCGATCCAGCGGATCAGCTCGTCCGCGACCATCTCCCCGGTCCCGATCAGCCCTTCCGACGTGCCGATATGCACGCGCCGCGTCGCGGTCTCGAGCGCGGTCTCGCGCAGCGTCCAGCCACGCTCCTGGGCCAGCCGCCTGATGTTGTCGCTGGTCGAGCGGAAGCCGTCCTTGCCGGCCTCGCCCACGTCGGGGAAGGGGCCGTCGAGCGGATAGGCCGTGAAGTCGTGCTGCCCGAAGAAGTGGCTGAGATAGGCCAGCGCGTCCTCGATCGACATCAGGTCGCGGATCTCACGGGACTTCGCTTCCGCCTCCTCCGCGGTGGCGCCGACGATCGGGCCGATGCCGGGGAAGATCTTGACGTCGTCCGGGTGCCGGCCATGGGCCACGGCGCTGTCCTTGACCCGGCGGTAGAAGGTGCGGCACTCCTCGAAGGTCCCGCCGTTGGTGAACACGGCGTCGGCGTGCATGCCGGCGAGGCGGATGCCCTCGTCCGAGGACCCGGCCAGGAACACGACCGGCTGGCCCTGGGCCGAGCGCGCGATGTTGAGCGGGCCCTCGACCGAGAAGAAGCGGCCCTTGTGGTCCAGCCGGTGCATCTTGGCGGGATCGAAGAAGCGCCCGGTCGCGCGGTCGCGCATGAAGGCGTCGTCCTCCCAGCTGTCCCACAGCCCCTTGATCACCTCGAGATACTCCTCGGCGATCTCGTAGCGCAGGCTGTGGTCGGGATGGGCGCGGCTGTAGTTCTTGCCCGAGCCCTCCAGCGGCGAGGTCACGGCGTTCCATCCGGCCCGGCCGCCGCTCAGCGCGTCGATCGAGGCGAACTGCCGGGCGACCGTGAAGGGATCGCTGTAGGAGGTCGACATCGTGCCGACCAGCCCGATCTTCGAGGTCATCGTGGCCAGGGCCGACAGGAGCGCGATCGGCTCGAACCGGTTCAGGAAATGCGGGACCGACTTCTCGTTGATGTACAGCCCGTCGGCGATGAACGCGAAGTCGATGCCGGCCGCTTCGGCCTTGCGTGCCCTCTCGACGTAGAAGTCGAAGTTGACGCTGGCGTCGGCAGGCACGCTGGGGTGCTTCCAGGAGTTCATGTTGGTGCCTGCACCCTGCAGCATGACACCGAAATGTATGCGTCGCTTGCTCATGAAAAACGCTCCTTCAACACGGAGGAATCTCGACCCTCCCAAAAGATCGCCCGACCGGCGGAAACGATCGGACCAAGGATCTTAAGGGCGATTCCTCTTACGCCTGCACGCTTTCGGCATCCAGGCGGGCTTTCGGCCGGACATCCGTCGAGAGCGACAGTTCCGCGCACAGCGCCTGCAGTTGCGCGTCGTCGATGACCTTTTGCCTGTCGACGACGTCCTTGAACTTCTTGAACACCAGGTCCAGCTCGTCGCCGCCGACGCTGTAGCCCAGCTTCTCCAGCTTCGCGCGCAGCGCGTTGCGGCCGCTGTGCTTGCCGAGCACGAGGCGGCTTTCGTCCAGGCCCACGTCGGCGGCATCCATGATCTCGTAGGTCCGCCGGTTCTTGAGCATGCCGTCCTGGTGGATCCCCGCCTCGTGGGCGAAGGCATTGGCGCCCACGATCGCCTTGTTGGGCTGGACGAGCATGCCGGTCGACGCACTCACCATCCTGCTGGTCGGGCAGATCTCCTGGGTGGTGATGTTGGTATCCAGGTTGAACAGGGCCTTGCGCGTGCGCAGCGCCATCACCGTCTCGGCGAGGCAGGCGTTGCCGGCCCGCTCCCCGATGCCGTTGATGCTGACCTCGACCTGGCGCGCCCCGTTCGCGATCCCGGCCAGCGTGTTCGCGGTGGCCAGTCCCAGGTCGTCGTGGCAGTGGACGCTCCAGACGACGTCATCGGCCCTGGCAACGCGCTGGCGCAGGAAGCGGATCAGCGCGCCGTACTCGTCCGGCGTCGTGTAGCCGACCGTGTCCGGGATGTTGAGGGTCGTGGCGCCGGCGTCGATCACCGTCGTCAGCACCTCGGCCAGGTACTCGGGATCGCTGCGCGTCGCGTCCTCGGGGCTGAACTCGATGTCGTCGCACATCTTGCGCGCATGCGTCACCGCCTGGCGCGCCATCTCCAGCACCTCGGCGCGCGTCTTGCGCAGCTTGTATTCCAGGTGGATGTCGCTGGTGGCGAGCACGATATGGATGCGGGGATGCCTGGCGTCCCTGACGCCCCGCCACGCCTGGTCGATGTCGCCGCGGTTGGCCCGCGCCATCGCGGCGATGGTGGGCGGCTCGGCCGGCTCGCCGTGCTTGTCCGTGCGCGCGGTCCGCCCCACGCTGGCCGCGATCCGCTGCACCGCGCTGAGGTCACCCGGGCTGGACGCGGGGAACCCGGCCTCGATGATGTCGACCCCCAGGCGCGCCAGCTGATGCGCGATCTCCAGCTTCTCGTCCGCCGTCAGGGTAGCGCCGGGGCTCTGTTCGCCATCACGCAGAGTAGTGTCGAAGATACGCACCAGATCAGGCGCGTTGCGCAGCAGATCCATAGGTTTCCCCTGCATGTCGTCGGTCGGTGTGCCGTTGATGGTCGTCATCGCTATCCTCCATCACGCCTGTCGTCGCGAATGCTTCTGTCGCGCCAACTGTTCTTCAAGTTCGGTACGCACTTTGGCGAGCACGAGTTCTTCAACGCTGTGCAAGAAGAAGTGATTGCCGGGATAGTGGAAGAACTGGACCCCGCCGGTCGTCTCGGTCAGCCAGCCCTGCAGTCCCGCCTCGGTGACGAGGTCGTCCTTCTCGCCGATCAGCACCACGATCGGGCACTCCAGCGGGCGCTGCTCGGCGTATTCGTACAGCGCGGACACGGTCAGGTCGGCGCGCAGCCGCGGGAGCCACAGCTCGCGCAGCGACTCCTCGGCCAGGAGCGACTCCGGCGTGCCGCTGTAGTCGCGCACGGTGGCGATGAACTCGTCGTCGGGCAGCGTCTGGAGCCCGGCGTCCCGCCACCTGAAGGGCGGCGCGTTCCGGCCGGACGCGATCAGCAGCTCGGGCTGCGGCAGACCCCGCGCACGCAGGATCTGGATCACGTCGAAGCCGATGAGCACGCCCATGCTGTGGCCGAAGAACACGAAGGGCTTGCCCAGCAGCGGCAGCATGTCCTCGACGAGGGCCGCCGCGATCTGCTTCGAGTCCGTGAGCAGCGGCTCGGAGAACCGGTACTCGCGGCCGGGGAGCTGGACCGCCAGGACCTCCACCGTCTCGGGCAGGGCGTCCTGCCACGAGCGGAAGATCGAGGCCGTGGCGCCGGCGTAGTGGAAGCAGAACAGACGCATCCGGACACGCCCGGGGTCCTTGGCGCCGCCGACCAGCCACGGCGACGCCGGCTCCTGCAGAACCGCGGTCATGCGGTCACGCGCTCGGGCGCGGGTGCGTCGCCGGCCGCATCGGCGGCCATGTCGACGGCCATGTCGACGGGGGTCAGCCAGCCCCACTTGTCGGCGTGCGTGCCCCTGACGATGCCGAAGAACACGTCCTGGATCGCCTTGGTGACCGGGCCGCGCCCGCCGTTGCCGACCTGGAGCCTGTCCACCGAGCGGACCGGGCACACTTCGACCGCGGTGCCGGTGAAGAAGATCTCCTCGGCCGCATACAGCATCTCGCGCGGGATGGCCGTCTCGGTCACGGTGTAGCCGAGGTCCTTCGCGATCGTCTTGATGCAGCCGCGGGTGATGCCGCTCAGGATGCTGTTGCTGATCGGCGGCGTGAACAGCTCGTTCTTGTAGACGAGGAAGACGTTCTCGCCGCTGCCCTCGCTGACGTAGCCGTTGGCGTCGAGCGCGATGCCCTCCTGCAGGCCGTTGTCGTGCGCCTCCATGGCGATGGCCTGGCTGTTGACGTACTGCCCGCCGATCTTGGCGAGCGGAGTTCCGGCGCCGGGGCTGCCGCGCCGCCAGCTGCTGACCTGGACGTCCACGCCGTGCTCGAGCGCCTCCTCGCCCAGATAGGTCCCCCAGGGCACCGCCGCGAGGATGGCCTCGGCCGAGGACTTCCTGCCGTCGATGCCGATCGTGCCGGTGCCGCGGAAGACCAGCGGGCGGATATAGGCGCTGCGCTGGCGGTTGGCGCGCAGCGTCCGCGCCGCCGCGTCCATCCACTGCTCGACCGTGAACGGCGACGGGCAGCGGAGGACCTTGCAGCTGTACAGCAGCCGCTCGAAATGCTCGGGCCCGCAGAAGATGGCCGCCTTCTCGGCGACCTCGTACGCCCGAAGCCCCTCGTACACGCTGGTCCCGTAGTGGAGAGCATGGCTCAGCACGTGGACCTGGGCCTGGTCCCAGGGGCGCAGCTCTCCGTTCATCCAGATGTAGTCCGCTCGCATCAGACCGATCCCCCTTACATCACGCTGTATTTCTTGAAGGCGTCGACGACGCTTTGACCGTCCTCGATCGCGGCGCGCACTTTCCTTTCGAGCCGGTTCTTCTCGATCGCCCGGCTGACGATCTCCTCCTCGGCCTCGCGCGGGATGACGCAGACCCCGTCCCCGTCGCCGAAGATCAGATCGCCCGGCCTGATCCTCACCTCCCCGATCCTGATCGAGCAGCGGTAGTCCACGACGTTGTGGCGGCGCTGAAGGCCGTAGGCGTAGGTGCCGTGGGCGAAGGCCGGAATTCCCAGCGCCAGGATGGCGTTGGCGTCGCGGACATGGGCGTCGATCACCACGCCGGCCGCGCCCAGCTCGCGGGCGCGCAGGGTCAGCATGTCCCCCAGGCGCGCGGCCTGGATCGGCCCGCCGCTCGCGATGTAGACTTCGTTGGGACGGAGCGCCTCGATCGATTCGAACAGCAGCCCGAAGGGTCTGGCGTCGAACCGGTCCGGGCTGCCGTACGGGACCGGCGGGTCGTCCTGCACCGGCATCGCGCGCCCGACCATGACCATGTCGCCGCGCAGGGGCCGGATCTCGGGAGGCAGCATCGGGAAGCGGAAACCCAGCTGCTCCATCACGTCGCTCACGGGACAGGTCGCGAGCTCCGTCCGGATCAGCGCGAACAGTTCTTCGTCTTCATTCCACTGCGCCATATCTCCACCTTTATTCTCCGGCCGGAACGGGTCCGCGCGCCAGGTACGGATCGAGCTCGCGATTGATCCGCGCGACCACCGCCTCCTCCGCGTCGTGCAGGAAGAAGTGGCCGCCGGGAAAGCCGCAGCGGTCGACGCTGTGCCGCGTCTCGGCCTGCCAGGCCGCAAGCCCCTCGCTGTCCACCATGCCGTCCTCCAGGCCGTGGAAGACGACGATGCGGCAGTCCAGCGGCGCCTGCTCCTCGTAGCGGTAGGTCTCGTACACGGCGCCGTCGGCGCGGATGCGCGGCAGCAGCAGTTCCAGCAGCGCCGGGTTCTTCAAGACGACCTCCGGCGTTCCGTTGCAGCCGCGCAGGATCTCAATGAACTCTGGATCGGAGAGCGTGTGCCTGATCACCGGAGGCCTGACCTGCGGGCCGTTCTGGCCCGACACGACCAGCAGCCGTGGCTGGGGCAGCCCCCGCTGCCGGAGCACCCTGGCGAGATCGAAACAGATCGCCGCCCCCGAGCTGTGCCCGAAGAACGCGAAGGGCTTGTCCAGCAACGGGGGCAGCGCATCCGCCAGCGGCGTCGTGACGTGCTCCATGGAATGCAGGAGCGGCTCGTCAAGACGGTTCTCCCTGCCCGGCAACTGCACCGCCACCAGATCGACCCGATCGGACAACCATTTCGTCCAAGGCCGAAAGATGGAGCCGCCGCTGCCTGCGTAGTGAAAGCAGAACAAGCGGAACTCTGCGTCACGCCGTCTCTGCTCGGTGCAGAAGACGAACCAGGGAGAACTCGTGTCCACTTGGGCCTCGCGTTGCCGTTATGCGACCGAAGCCATCGCCGCCGACATCGGCATGCGAACGCGGTTGTGCTTGTAGCGGTCCTCGCCCTTCACCAGGATCGTGGAGTAGCGGTCCAGCGGCAGGGTCTCGCCGAAGTGGTGGAACGACTCCTGGCCCGAATACACCTTCACGTGGGTCGGGACGAAGCGGGTCGCCCAGCCGAAGCGCACGGAGTCCTTGCTGCTGTTCGGATTGGAACCGTGCATGCACCGCGAGGTGAAGATGAAGAACTGGCCCGGCTGGACTTCCATGTGGACCGCGTTCTTCTCTTCCGGCTTCCAGTTCGGATCGAGCTTCAGCTTCTCGTAGTCGTAGCCGTAGAAGCCGGACTTCGTGCCGTCATCGAGCTCGCGCTTGTTGAAGTTCTCCGGCTCGAACTTGATGTTGCGCTTCTCGTCGAAGTACCAGGTCCGGTGGCTCTTCGGCATCAGCTTGAGGCAGCCGTTCTCCTTGGTGGTCTTCGTCATCGCGATCCAGGCCGTCAGCTCCCACGGCCGGCCTTCCTCGGGCGCGGTCGGGACCAGCTTCTCGGTGCCTTCGAACTCGACGAAGCTCTCGGCCTGGTGCCAGTCGGTGCCTTCGTCACCGGGGTATTTCGGGAACCACTCCGTCCGCCAGCTCAGCACGTCCGGGCCGAGGATGCTCGAGACGCGGTCCACGATCTTCGGATGGCTGATGACCTTGTTCAGCTGCGGAAGGTCGAGGTGCCGGTCGTAGTTCAGCTTGCTGTTCGGGAACGGAGCGGTGCTCGTGTCCAGGAGGTCCATGCGGGTCTGTTCCCAGACCTCCGTCATCTCTTCCGGCTCGTACAGCGTGAACGGCCCGGCGAAGCCGTTCTGGTAGAAGAAGTCCTTCTCCGTCTCGGAGAGATGGAAGTTCTTTTGCATTTGAATTCTCCTGATTGCGACTAGAACTACGTTCAGTCGGCGGCCGAAACGGTCGACCGGCTGTGCTCCATTTGAGCGTCGATCGCTGCGCTGATGGCGGCGACCGTGGAGTCCGTCTTGTCGAAGAAGACCCGCGGCGGGGGAGTGACGCCGGTCTTCTCCTTGACCTGCTTGAGGACCTGGACGAGGTTCAGCGAGTTACCTCCGATGTCCAGGAAGCGCGTGTCGCGGTTCACGTTCTTGACCCCGATCACGTCTTCCAGGATCTGAGCCAACATGGCTTCGGTCTTCATGGGGTTACCACCTCCTGATTTTGGCGATTCATGTGATTGTCGAGTATCGACAGGAGCGCCTTGCGGTCCGTCTTCCCCGACGACAGCTGCGGGAACTCGTCCAGGACCTCGATGAAGCGAGGGACCATGTAGCTCGGCAGCTCGTCCACGAGGCGCTTCCTGATCAGTTCGATCTGCCGATCGATCTGAAACTTCCGACCCTTTTCCAGAAGGACCCCTGCCGCCAGCACGCTTTCTCCATACTTGGAGCTGAGCAGGACGATCTCGGAGCCATGCACGTGCGGTACACTGTTGATCACGCGCTGGACTTCGTTGAGGTGGACACGGTAACCACCGATATTCACCTCGTTGTCCTTTCTACCGATGTAGAACAGGCTGCCGTCTTCCAGGTACGTGCAGACGTCGCCCGTGCGGTAGCAGCGGACCCCCTCGAACTCGATCACCTTGGCCGCCGTCTCCTGGGGCATGTTGCAGTAGCCCCTCATCACCTGCGACCCGCCGATCAGCAGCTCGCCGGGGACGTTGGCCGCGTCGATGCGCCCGCCCTGGTCGTCGATGAGGAAGACCCGCGCATGCGCGAGCGGCTTGCCGATCGGGTAGAGCTGCTGGCGGTCCGGCTCGATCTCCCGGATCACGTGGGCGGTCGCGGCGCAGGTGCATTCGGTCGGCCCGTAGGCGTTGATCACCCGGACGCCGGGCACCTTCCTCAGCCAGCGCTGGACCGTCTTGATGTCCGGCACGTCGGTGCCGCTCAGGATGGTCTTCACGTGCGGCAGCGGAGCGGCGTCGAAATCGGCCGCCTGGACGATGAGGCCGAGCATCATCCCCCAGGCGGAGAAATGGGTCACGGCGTTGGCCCGGATCGTCTCGAACACGAGGTCCGGCACGATGACGTCGTCGTACACGTGCAGCTGCGCGCCCTGGTAGAGCGGGAACAGCATGTCCATCAGGTAGACGTCGAAGTTCAGGGGCGAGAAGCTGGCGCACACCGAGTCCGCGGTGACGTCGTACACCTCGCGGGTGCCGACGAAGAAATCGGCCATGCTGCCATGCTCGATCAGCACGCCCTTGGGGCGCCCCGTGGAACCGGACGTGTAGATGCAGTACGCGACGCCATCCAGCCGCGGTTCGGGCAGCGGCACGGCCTGCGGTTCGGGCGAGCCCCCGGCCCCGCCCGGCTCGTCCTGCGCGAGCAGCCGTTCGAGGTCGCTCACCATCAGTATCGTCGTGCCCGCGGGGACATGCGCCGCGACCGCGTCGCGCAGGTCCGGTTCCGTGATCACGACGGCGGGCGCGACGTCGCCCAGGATGTACTGCAGCCGCCCGTCCGGCATGCGCGGGTCGAGCGGGACGTGGACGCAGTCCGCCTTGAAGGTGCCCAGGATCGCCGCCACCAGAATGGCGCGGCGGGGTGCCACCATCGCCACGCGGTCTCCGGACCCGCACCCGAGCTCACGCAAATGCATCGCGAAGCGGGTGCTGAAACGGTCGAGGGCAGCGTAATCGATGCCGACGCGCGTATCGGACAGGGCGCATTTGGCCGGGCTGGTCCGGGCATGAGCCCGGAGGGCTTCAATGACGTGTTGGCGCATGCGCCGGTACCCTCTTTAAAGGTAATTCAGTTTATATTGTCCAGACTATTTATCGTCCGGACACGTCTGCTTGATTTCCCGGCATGTTATAAGTATGACCCGGACGCAGAAACTGTCAGAACTGGCAGACGGTAGATTAAGGCGATTCTATCCCGATCTTCGGGCGCCGGACGGCCCAGGCCCTTGGGTGGCGGCCATCTTCATGGTTGACGCAGCCGCACCGCGCGACGCTTCCGGTGAAACTTTCAATTACTGGAAAATTGTCGTCCGGCGACGCGGCGGGGTCCGGGCCGCGCCGGCCCCGCACGCCCTTACGACCAATGCACCGTTGCCCCGGAACGCACCACGCGAAGCGGGGCTAGGCTGAAGCTTGCAGCCGCCCGCCGGCAGCGGCTCCTGCCGGCACCCCTGCCCCAAGGCCATTCACGAGGAGGAGGCACCATGAGGAGCATCGCATTCGTGACCGCCGCAGCACTCACCCTTTCCGCCGCCCTTTCCGCCCTGCCGGCATCCGCGCAGACGCCCGCGCCCGGACAGGCGGCGGGAGAACACGAGTTCCTGACGCCGGACCAGCTCGAGTGGCAGCCCGCCCCTCCCGGACTGCCTCCCGGGGCCGAGATCGCCGTGCTGCGCGGCGATCCCGGCGGCACGGACGGCACCTTCGCGATGCGCCTGCGGGTTCCCGCCGGCTACTACGTGGCCCCGCATTCGCACCCGACCGCCGAGAACCTCACCCTCGTCTCCGGCTCGATGCGGTACGGCATGGGCGACGAGGCCGACGAGGCGCAGACGACGGAACTGCCGGCCGGCACCTACATCTTCCTGCCGGAAGGGCACACCCACTACGTCTGGGCCGGGGACGAGGGCTTCGTGCTGGAGATCCAGGCGGCGGCCCCCTTCGACATCACCTATGTCGACCCCGCGAACGACCCGCGCGAGGCCCAGGCCCAGGCGGACACCTCCCCCGGGACCACGCCCGGGCAGAGCGCCCAATAGGACGGGACCGGCCGGCGGCGCACGGGCTGCGCGCCGCCGGCCCACCTTCCCCGATCGACCGCCGGCAGCATTGTTTCCATTTGCAGGCAAGAAATACCGACACTATCATTCGGTTAATTTCGCCAACAATGGAGACGCCGGGCCCGCCACGCGCCCGTGGCGGCCGGCACGCGAGGTCGATCACCATGCCCATCGTCGTCTACGTGCAGAAGGACGGAACCGAGACCCGGGTCGACGTCCCCGAGGGCACGAGCGTGATGCTCGGGGCCGTCCAGAACGACATCGGCGGCATCGAAGCCGAATGCGGCGGCTGCTGCTCCTGCGCGACCTGCCATGTCTACGTCGACGAGGCCTTCGCCGCGCGCCTGCCGCCGCCCGAAGAGATCGAGGGCGAGCTGCTGAGCGGCGTGGCCGCCGAACGCCGCCCCACCAGCCGCCTGAGCTGCCAGCTCGCGGTGACGGCGGCCCTGGACGGGCTGGTCGTCCACATGCCCGACACCCAGTACTGAAGCCGGCGGCATCGATGCCGGACGGCCTCGTCGTCGTCGGCGGCTCCTATGCCGCCGTCCAGATCGCGGCATCCGCCCGCGAGCGCGGCTTCGACGGGCCGATCCGCCTGGTCGGCGAGGAGGAGGAGCCCCCCTACCAGCGGCCGCCGCTGTCCAAGGGCTTCCTGACCGGGAAGACGACGGCGGCGATGCTGCCGCTGCGCGCCGAGGCCTTCTACCGCAACGCCGCCATCGACCTCGTGCTCGGCACGCGGGTCACGGCCGTGGACCGCATCGACCGCGTCGTGACCATGGCCGACGGCCGGCACCTGCGCTACGACCGCCTCGCGCTCGCGCTGGGCGCCCGCCCCCGCCCGCTGCCAGTGCCGGGCGCCGGACTCGACGGCGTGCTTGCCCTGCGCACGCTCGCCGACGCCGAGCGGCTGCGCGCCGTGGCGGCGCAGGCGGGCGAGGTCGTGGTGGTCGGCGGCGGCTTCATCGGGCTCGAGGTCGCGTCCGCCCTGGTCGGCCCCGGCAGGGCCGTCACCGTCGTGGAGGCGCAGGACCGCCTGCTGGCGCGCGCCCTGCCGCCCGCGGTTTCGGAGTTCCTGGCCGGCGTCCATCGCGCGCGCGGCGTCCGGCTGGCGCTACGGACCGGCGTGCGGTCGATCGACGGGACGGGGGGTCGCGTCCGGTCGGTCACGCTCGACGACGGACGGACGCTGGGGGCGGATCTCGTCGTGGTGGGCATCGGCGCCGTTCCCAATGCCGAGATCGCGCAGGCCTGCGGGCTGCCCTGCGACGACGGGATCCTCGTCGACCGGTTCGCGACGACGGCGGACCCCGCGATCGTCGCGGCCGGCGACTGCACGCGCCACCCGAACGTCCATGCCGGCCGGCCGCTGCGGCTCGAATCGGTCCAGAACGCGCTCGACCAGGCGCGGGCGGCAGCCGGGTCGGCCATGGGGACGCCGACGCCCCATGACGCGGTGCCGTGGTTCTGGTCCGACCAGTACGAGGTGAAGCTGCAGATGGCCGGCCTGTCCCAGGGCGCCGACCGCTCGGCCCTGCGCGGATCGGCCGACCAGGGGCGCTTCTCGCTGTTCCATTTCCGCGACGGCCGGCTGATCGCGGTCGATTCGGTCAACCGCCCGGCCGATCACATGGCGGCGCGGCGCCTGCTGGCGGCAGGGAGGCCTCTGACCGCTGAACAAGCCGCGGACGAGAGCATCGACCTGAAGTTGCTCATCGGGAGCTGATGCTCGCGGGAACTCCCTGACCGGCGGGCACGCAGAAACCCTGGCCCCCGCCGCGCCTCATTCAGTGCGGGCGCTTGCCTCTCCGACCAGCCATGTCATGAATGCGGCCACCTCCGGACGCCTGATGGCCTCCGCTGATGCGACGAAGTGGTAGGCGTACGGCGCGGCGCAACGGCGGTCGATGGGCACCACGATGGCGCCGGTCGACAACTCGGGCTCCAAGTAAATGTCGTGAACGAGGGCGATGCCCTGCCCTGCCGCAGCCGCCTTGATCAGCAGCAGATCGTCCGAGAACACGGGCCCGAGTGCCGCTCGTTCGTCATGGATACCTTGAGAACGGAACCAACGTAGCCAGTTGGCTCTCGCAGGCTCCTGGAGCAGGCGGGCGTTCAGGCAATCCGCCGGGTCGGTCACTGATCCTGCAAACAGTCCAGGACGGCAAATGGGTACCAGCGCCGGCTGCAACAGCAAGAAACTATCGAGTCCGGAATAGCTGCCCTGTCCATACCGAATCGCCACGTCGGTCTTCTCGGCCCGCAAGTCGACCAATCTCGTGGAGGATTCTATGGAAATCTCGACGTTGGGATGGCTTTGACGAAACTGATCGAGGCGCGGAACCAACCATCCCGCTGCGAAGGACGCGGTCGTAGTAATGTTCAGGTGCCTTGGTTTCTCGGCCCCAGACTTGGCGCCATCGACAGCGTCATCGATCTGCTCGAAAGCGCCGACTAGGGATGCATAGAGCTTCTCGCCGTCCGGGGCCGGTCTGATGCCTCCTCCGGAGCGGTGCAGCAGGATCGTTCCCAAGCGCTGCTCCAGAAGCTTCATCTGCTGG
The DNA here is from genome assembly GCF_035998295.1 of Arenibaculum sp. Lineage (NCBI taxonomy): Bacteria > Pseudomonadati > Pseudomonadota > Alphaproteobacteria > Rhodospirillales > Azospirillaceae > Arenibaculum > Arenibaculum sp. The sequence goes on from NZ_DASYHS010000224.1 coordinate 20,640, forward strand.
CTTACCGCACCGACGGTCACGCCCAGGGCCGCCGCGGCGCCGGACATGTTGCCCCGCTTCACCACCTCCACGAACGCCTTGAGTGCTAGATACGGAACTTTGTACGCCATTCCGCCGATCATAATGGCGGCGGATGACGCGCGTCCCACGAGAAATCCGTTTCTCCGTCGGCGACGTTACGAACTGCGCCGGCCGAGGCGGACACGGGCTGGACGATCCAGGCCGCGCGGCTCCCGATTGACGAGGTAAACTCCAACCGCAACCAAGAGCCCACCGAATCCGAGCGCAGCCGTAATCTCCTCGCCTAAGATCACACTTGCGAGCAGCATTCCGAATAGCGGGGTCAAAAACGAGAACGCCGACAACCTTCCTGCCGGGTAAACGGTAACCATCCAGAACCAAGCCAAGTAACTCAGGAACGCAACCACAACAACTTGGTAGAGCAAAGCACCGACAACCAGGGCATGGAAATTCATAGACTCCCTATCCTCCACCCAATAGGACACCGCAAACAATATGACGGAAGAAAGCGACAACTGATAAAATAGAGTTCTCCCTGCGCTAATCCGCGCGAGAGGACTTACTTTGATGATAATGGTGACGGCCGCCCACAACGCGGCGGAACCAAGCACCATGACGTCGCCTACGAGTTCATCGGAGTCGGGCAGCCTAAATGCTTCAGAAAAAACAATCCCAAGTCCCATGAAAGCACAGGCAAGCCCTACCGCCGATGTTGGCCGGATACGCTCCCCAGGTATGAGGACATGTGCCGCGATAGCAACGAAGAACGGCGAGGCGTACTGAAAAACCACACTGCGGGAAGCGCTAGTGTAAGTTAACCCTACATACAGAAGAATGAATTCTGCAGAAAACAGAGTGCCTATAACTATTCCATAAATTAAGGTGCCATCCCTGGCGAAAATTCTGTCGCCCCGCAATACGCTCCACGCACCGACCAAAATCAATGCACCACATGACCGCAAGGCCGCTTGGAAAATCGGCGGCACTCCCTCGTTCGCAAGCTTTATAGCGACCTGCTGCCCGCCCCAAGTTAAACATATAACTACCATCGCGGCTATCGCGACAAAATCAAGTGAATTTCTTCGCTCAGGCGTCATGACAACAATCCATGAAATTTCCGACTGCAAACCACTATTGTCGAAGCGCACAAATCCAGCAAATTATTTTAACTAAATGGTGCGTTTAGTCCGCCTAAAAAGCCATATACGCCTATCATCAGGATGTGCCTTCCAATGCAGCGCGCTCATTTGAATTTCCTATGTCACGACAAAGCATTTCACATTATGGCTTCTCAATGAAGAGTATTCCCATACGTCCGGATAACGGAAACCAACGCACATCGCGTCGGCACGAACGCCCCTTCCTAAACTACGTAATAGGCACTCGCAGCATCAACAATCAACGTTCTTGCAGCGAGCGATGCGCATCACCAGATGGCTGATCTCACTAAACTCGACCACTCCAGAACCGAACGTTGAGAACAGAAAGAACACCCCCCTTAATACAGAAAAATATTATATTATTTTTTCCAGATCCCCAGTCGCCGCCCTCGCCGCCAGAAGCATTTCCCTAACAATTTCTGATAATGCAGCATTATAATGCAAAATATAATATCGTGCATATCGAATTTTATAGTTCATACGCCGCCAAACTTCCATTCACATGTAGAGAGTAATTTCTTCTCGTTGTCGAAAGACGACGGAGAAAATTTCCTACAAATGGAGGATACCGTGAGTGTCGCGTTTTCGACTGATTAACAACTACGGACAATGGCCTTCAGTCCTTCACTTTGGGAAGGCCAAATCGGCTACGCGCGCGCAGTGCGAGTAAATGACATTATCTTCGTCGCCGGCACAGTAGCTGCCGACGGTACGGGCATGCCACAGGGCAGCAACGCCTACGAGCAGACACTTTTTATCATCAAAAAAATGCGGAAAGCTCTAGAGGACGTTGGCGCCAACATAAAACATGTAACTTGCACAACAACCCATCTCGTTAGCATCGAACATTTCGACGACTACGCTAAAGCACACAAAGAATTTTTTGATGAAATTAGACCAGTTAACACCACGGTCGTCGTAAACTCCCTGGTGAGGCCAGAATTTCTTGTGGAAATAGGTGCGGTCGCAATTGTAGCGAATTGACGGAGAGGATAATGACTACACTTCATACACCGTTAAGACGCCTGTCAGGCCACGCAACCGTCCCATCATCGAAACCTCATATGCAACGAGCCTTGATTCTGGGCCTACTAACCGACGGCGAAACCGTAATTTTCAGGCCATCTTGGTCAGCGGAAACAATTAGGCTGCTCTCGGCATTGCGGCTATTCGGGCTTAACGTCATGGAGGAAACAGCAGAACGACTGGTGATGCGCGGTGTAGGACGCCGACTTCGCGCGCCTGAAATCCCACTCACCTGCTCAGGCTCCGCATTCATGTTCCGCACCGTAACCGCACTCGCCTGCCTTGCTGATGGATATACGATCATTGAGGGCAATAAGGCGATGAAAAATCGCCCTGTACTGCAGTTCCTTAGTTTTGTAAATGACCTGGGAGCAGAGTTCGAAAATGTCAGTGACCCTGGCGCGCTCCGCATAAGGCTGCGTGGCGCAAAATCGTTCGGCGGTAGAACAACGGTTGATGCATCGCAAAGTTCTCAGTTCTTGTCGTCACTGCTAATGGTCGCGCCACTTGCTGACCGCCCCGTTGAGATTGGTCTGCTGCATACTCATCCCGTTGGTGAAAGTTACATTGAACTTACGCTCGACCTCATGGCCAAACGCAACGTCGCAGTGAGGCGGGATGGCTTCCGCTACCGCATCCCCCAGCAAGCGTACGAGCCGGTGCAGATGATGATACCTTCCGATTTAACTGCTCTTTCTTATCTTAGTAGTTGCGCTCTCGTAGCGAGGGAGGCAGAGATCACAGTAGACAATTACATCCTTTCCGAAATGAATAGCGAAAACATTTTTTTGAATATCGCAAGACAGCTTGGGCTCTCCCTAGAGTACAGTACTGATAAGAAAGAGCTTATCATATCTCGAGCATGGCCGTCAGAATTCGATATAGATATCGACGGCCGGAACATTCCGACTGTGATAACCTTACTCGCTGGTTCAGCTCCTTTTGTTGAGGGCTCGGTTACCGTTAAAGGCGCAGGGCACATCAACAATCACAAGTGCCAACGTCTAAGCGTGGTGATTGATCAACTACGACGTATGGGCTGCGTTATTGAGCCAATCTTCACTCCGGAGGGCGCAGTCGATGGGTTCGCAACCTACGGCCGCCAAACACCACCCGGCGCAAGGGAACTTGAAAGCTTTATGGATCATCGCGTCTTCGCAGGCCTGTATATAGCGTCGCTTGGGGCGAGGGCGCCTACGCACATCCGCGGCGCGGAGTACCTCGACGACGGCTACCCCAACTTCCTAGAGACCGTCGAGCGGCTCGCGTTTCCGAGGGAACGCTGCAGGTGCAATGCCGAGTCCCTGGTCAAGGACGACCTCGCCATTGAGTACTGACGGAGTAGCCATCATGCGTTCTTCTTTTCCACCGGAGTTGGAAATTCACCCCACTAGGGAGCTCCACGGAAGCATTACGCTTCCTGCATCGAAAAGCTCCTCCACCCGGGCCATTCTCGCGGCGGCGCTCGCCGAAGGCCGTAGCTACGTCGTCAACCTCGCCCCAAGCAACAATGTTCGTGCGCTGGTTGACGCGTTGCGCGTGCTGGGCGCAACAATCTCGGGCGATCACGGCACAGTAATTGTGGACGGCATCGGTCGAAGCAAACTCCAGAGTGGCGTTACCTTAAACCCGGGAAATTCAGGTATTGTACTGCGCCTGCTCCTTGGCATCACGGCTGTTCTCGATCAGGTTCGCTTTGAGACGTCATTTACAGACTCTCTCGGCAAACGGGCCAACATTGAAATGCTACACTCCTTGAAAAAGCTAGGCGTCACCTACGAGGCGCATGGCGACGAAGGCCAACTGCCAATTCTGCTAAATGGCGGCAAGATTCGAGGCGGAGAAACGTCTATATCATGCCGCAGAAGCTCTCAGTTTCTAAGCGGCCTGCTCTATCTTGGTGGGCTACTCGACCAACCTCTCCTAATTGCGGTAGAGGATGAGATTGTGGCTAAATCTATGGTGAGTACAACAGTTTCCGTTCTAAAGCACGCGGGGATAGACGTCCAAGTCGATAGAACGTGGCGCAGATTTTACATGCCGGGACAGCAGAGATATTCACCAACAACCCATAGGGTCGGTTCAGACCCCGCTAGTACAGCCGCATTGCTTGCGGTGGCAAGCATGGTCGACTCTGATGTACTTTTAACAGGTTTCAGCGAAGAAGAGCTTGGCGATGGCGCGGTACTCAACCACCTGCGCGAGATCGGCGTCTCGATTGAAACCCTCAATGAGAGCATTCGGGTTCGAGGAGGTGGAACCTTCCGCGCGCGGGATTTCGATGGCTCGAAGGCACCCGACGCCGTGTTGGCACTCGCATCTCTCGCCGCTTTCGCTGATGGCACCAGCCGATTCTACAACATTGAACATGTCCGCTACAAGGAGTGCGATAGAATAAGCGACTTCCGTTCCGAACTCATGAAGGCTGGTATAAAAACCAACGAGACGCGTGATTCGCTAATTATTCATGGATCGCCCCATGGCGTCCCGGGAGGTTCTTCAATTGATAGCCATTTTGACCACGGAGTTATTATGGCAATGTCCGCGATTGCTCTAAGTGCCTGTTTGGAAATGAAGATCATCTCCTTCAGGTTGTGATTCGCCTGAGCAACAAGCTGCTCATGGCGACGTAGATCATGCCTTCGGAGACATCGAGGCGGGCCTCGTAGTCGCGCACGAGACGGCGCCAGCGGACCATCCAGCCGAAACTGCGCTCGACCACCCAACGGCGAGGCAGCACCTTGAAGCCTTTCTGATCGGTCAGGCGCCGGATCACCGCCACGGTGAAATCGAGGAAGGCGGCCTTGTCCAGCAGTCGCCCGCGATCATAGGCGGCGTCGCCGAACAGGTGCTTGAGCCAGGGCCAGCGCTTGTGCAGGGCATCGAGGATCAGTTGGGCGCCGGCCGAATCCGAAAGATCGGCCGCGGTCAGGCGGACCATCAGCAGGCGGCCGTCGGTGTCGACGGCGATGTGGCGTTTGCGGCCGGTCACTTTCTTGGCGGCATCGAAGCCGCGCGGCGGCGCGCCTGGGGCCTTGACCGACTGGCTGTCGAGGATCGCCGCACTCGGGCTTGCCGCCCGGCCGTCCAGCTCCCGGTCGAGCATGAGCGCGAGATCATGGATGGTGCGGAACAACAGACGGCGTACCAGGCGCCGGAACCACCAATAGACGGTCTGCCAAGGCGGAAAGTCCTTGGGCAACATGCGCCAGCCACAGCCCGTGCGCGCCAGATAGCGGATCGCGTTGAGCACCTCGCGCAGGTCGACGCGTCGCCGCCGCCCCCGCTTTGCCGGACGGGGCATCAACGGCCCGATCACGATCCATTCCGTGTCCGTCAGGTCCGTCGGATACCGACGGGAGCGTTGCTCCTGGCGGGCCTGCCGAACTCGATGCGCCTTCGTCCACATCGCCTGCCTCCCTCATACACACGGAAAACAGGCAAAACCTCATTTTCAAACGGGCACTTAGCGGCGCAAACGGACGTGACCGCCCGGCGCGACGGCAAGATAGCCGACGAGGTCCAGGCCTCGAGCCGCCATCGCGTCGGCGAGAGCGAGGTACAGGTCCCCATCACCCGGGACGGGAACTTCGGCATCCGCAAACGTGCGGATCGCCAACGTCGCAGCCGATCCGGCGAATGCGGCGGAACAGGCAAGGTGGTCGGCCAATCGCGTCGGCGGTTCGTCGATGCGAAGAGACAGCATCTCCTCGCGCAGCAGGCGACCGGCCGGATCGACGCACAGCAGGGTCAACCGGTTCCTCCCATCGCCTGCCCGACGCAGCAGCAGCGGCAGCGCCCGAAGGGGCTCGGCCTCCTCGATGGATAGCCCGGCAACCGCCCAGGGCTCGGGATGGCTCATTCCGTATGGAGCCAGCCGCCGCGCCGCAGCGAGGGCACGGGCCGGCGGCACGGTCAGCCTGAGGAGCGCCTCGGCGAGAACGAAACCGGTCGGGAAAGCGACGAGACGCGATACGGACGGCTGCACGCGAAGCATACCATCGGATGGACCGACGCCCAACCTACCCCGACGAAGCTGGCCCGTCCAATGTAATGCGTGCCGAACGGCCTACACGGCGAGTGGATCGGCATGCCAAAGACGCAGTCGGGCGCCGCGTCCTTCGGTGGCGAGCGCCGCGCGATATCCCGACCCGACCTCCAGGTCCGAAACCTGCCAGCGCAACGCCGCATCCTGCGACCCTTCGACCGAGTGCAACGCATCGACCGAGCCGGCCTCCAAGCCGACTTCGAAGTCACGCAACGGGAACGACAGTCCCGTCCCCGTGACCTTCAGCCAAGCCTCCTTGCGCGACCAACAAGCGAAGAAAGCATCGAGTCGCCGCTCCTGCGGCAGCGCCTCCAGCGTGGCGACTTCTCCCGGTGCGAAGAATCCACGTGCCAGGCCCAGCGGGTCGATGCGCGCTTCGACGCGCTCCACGTCGATGCCGACCCGCCGCCGCAAGGCGAAAGCCATCAGCACGAGCTCGCCGGAATGGGACAGGTTGAACTCCAACGGCCCCTCGACCTCGGGCTTGCCATGGCCGCCGGTGCCGATACGAACCGCCGCCGCCGGGACCGCCAGGTAGCGGCCGAGCAGGTGCCGCAGCACGCCGCGCGCGAGCACAAAGCTGTTGCGGTCCTTCTCGAAGTGGAATGCGGCGGCGCGCTGACGCTCGTCGGCATCCAGGTGGACGGCAAGCGCCCCGAGGCTGTGACGCCATGCCGGCATCGCGACCCGCCAAACGTCGACCACCCCCTCGTCCAGCGGCGCCACGCCGCGTGCGGGGACCCAATGATGCGGGAGGATGTCGCTCACCATGTCACGCTCCGGGTTCCGGGCCCCGGCCCGGGCCGCGGCAAGCCCGCAATACGCCGCTCACGCCCCGCCGATCAACCCTTCCGGAACGGCGCCTCCGGCGACCGGCCGCGCCGCCTCGGCGACCCGGGCGAGGAAATCGCGGGTCAGCCGGGCCGTCTCCCGCGGGCGCTCCGCCATCGGCAGGTGGCCACAGCGCTTCAGCACGACCGCCTTCGCATCGGGCATCAGCCGCTCGTAGATCCCGGCCTGCCCGCAATCCAGGAGCCGGTCGGTATCTCCCCAGATCACCAAGGTCGGCATGGCCAATCCCGGCAACGAAGGCTCGATCAGCGCGTTGCCCCGCTCCCGGTCCTGGATATCCCGGAAGACCTTCTCCGAGAACGGCCTCTCGGCGACGGCCCTTGCGGCGAAGTAACGGTAGACCGGCCCGACCAGCAGCGGCGGCCGCACGAAGATCCAGCGCATCATCGTGTCGAAGTCCTCGGGCGAATGGACCTCCAGAGGATGCTGGCCATGCCGCATCCCGGCACGATCGTAGGGCGGCCCGGCTCCGGCCGTCCCCGCCGGAGCGTGGAGGATCAGCGTGGCGACCCGTTCGGGATGACGCACCGCGAAGCGGGTGGCGACGTGGCCGCCCATCGAGTTCCCGGCGACATGAGCACGTTGGATGCCGAGCGCGTCCAGAAATGCCGCCAGCCAGTCGGCCTGGTTGTCGATCGAGTGGGTCAGGGCGGGGTTGCGGCTGCTATCCCCGAAGCCCGGCAGGTCCGGGATCACGGTACGGTAGCGGCGCGTCAGGTGCCGGGCGTAGCGAACCCAGTTCAGCTTGTCGCCCCCGAGCCCATGCAGCATGACGATCGGCAAGGCGTCCGTGGCCCGGGACGAGAAAGACCTCCGGTCGAGATAGGCGATCCGATGCCCACCCACGTCGATGCGGCGCCGGACCAGCCGCGACAGCGCCAGTTCCAGCAGGAGCCCCCATTCCACGACCCGCGGCGTCGAAGCCCCGATCGGAGACCCATCCATTCCGGCGCGCCTCAGGCGGTGCCCTGGATGGGCGTCGCGGCGACGTCGCCGGCCCCTGTCCGGGCAAGGAAGCCGGCGACCAGTTCGGACAAGGCGTCGGGTGCCTCGATCATGCAGAAATGGTTGAATTCGGGCACGGCGACGTACTCGGCACCGCGGATGCGGGCGGCGGCGGCCGGCGACAGTTCCGGGTCCACGATCGCGTCGGCCCCGGCCCCGATGACGAAGGTCGGCACCGTCACCCGGTCGAGATAAGGTGTCGCATCGACCTCGTAGTAGTTCACCACGAGATCGGCATAGGTAAGGACCGCGCCCTTGGAGGCGAAAGGAGCCACCACGAGGTCCCGGTACTCCTTCGAGATCAGGGCGAGGTTCTCGGCCACCATGGGCAGGGCCGACGCCTTGCCGGTCATCATGGTCACGACGATCGGCGCCATGAAATTCCGCTTCTTCACCATCTGCCCGAGCTTATGCAGGTTGGTGGCGAAACGGCTGTTCATGGGGCCGTACCCCGCCAGCGGCCAGAAGTTGCCGCCGACGAAGGACAGCGACTGCACCCGCTGCCCCAGCTTCACGCAGGCATCGAGGCCGACTTTGGTGCCGCTGCAATAGGCCAGTACATGCATCCGCCGCGCCCCGGCGTGGTCGAGGATCTCGACCATGTCGTCGGCGTGGTCGGCTATCGTGAACTTCAGATCGTACTCGCTGGGGGTGAAGCCGCGCATGTTCCACAGGATCACGCGGTAGTCCCGCGCCAGCCGGTCGACGACCCGGTCCCACAACTTCGACGACACGCCGTAGGCATTGACGATCGCGAGGTCGGGCCCGGACCCGGCCTCGACGTAGGACAGCGGCCTGCCGCGCCGGCAGTCGAATGTGTGGATGCGCCGCTCCGCGCCACTCATTCGACCGTCTCCCTGGCAATCGCGCCGGATGCCATCAACCGCTGCACGAGCGTCTCCATCGTGTCGACCGACTGGAAATTGTCGGCGACCAGCTCCTCCGGCGGGAAGGTGAAGGCGAACGCAGTCTCCAGCTCGGTCATGACGCTGAAGATGCCGAGCGAGTCGATGATCCCGTCGGCCAGGATCGGCGTGTCGTCCCGGAACTGGACGTCCGGACCGTGAGACGAGCTTTCCCGGACGGCCTTGCGCAACAGTTCGCGAATCTTCTCCGACATGTCCTCTTTTCCTCGATCTCGTGGAAGGATACCGAACCGGAGGAGCCTGCGCCGTCCGGAGCTCGGATAACGGAAGCTCAGGCGGCGCTCGCGGCCGGGCTGGCGGCGGGCGACTTCGGCTTCTCGCCGGCCCACTGCCTACCTATGCGCGGGTCTCCGAGTTCCTTCAGCATGTGCGGGAACGCCTTGAGATAGGTGCTGAAGAAAAGCGGACGGAGATCTGCCCGTGCCTGGTAGATCGCCATCGTCTCCTCCGGCAGGTCCACCCACTTGATCGTCGCTTTCTTGTGATGAGGCGCGTGGTAGTTCTCGTTCATCATGACCAGGCAATAGAACCGTTCCAGCGGGTTGCTGGGGATGATCGTCCGGGTCAGGCTGAGCGGGTCATCGCCGTACAGGCCGACATGCTCCGTCAGCCGCCGCCAGGATTGCATGTTGGCGGCCAACGTCATCGGGATCGCGTAGGCGATCGCGAATTCGACCCACCATCCGTTGGCCGCGACGACGAGGAGCGCCGCCGACAGTGCCACGATCATCAGGGCGAGGTCGCGCCAGCACCTCGCACGGGCGCGAGGGGCCATCTGGCCCTTCATCAGCGCCCGGCTGAACATCACGAAGTAGTAGAGCGGCGCCACGGTCAACTCGGTGACGGCCGCGAGCACGCGGTGCCAGCGCTTGGAGTTCATGTTGACGTAGGGCCAGAACTCCAGGTCCCGCTCGGTGCCGATCATGCCGTGATGAGAGGTATGGACGACCCGGTACAGGTTCATCGGCGTGAGCGTCAGCGTCCCCGAAAGGACGCCCGCGAGGTTGTTCCAGCGCCGGTTCGGCGACAGAAGGAAATGCACCGCCTCGTGAAGCGTCAAGAACGTCGAGTTCGCGCAGACGCCGGCGCCCAGGACGCAAACGATCGTGAGGTACCACAAACCTGCGTTCCAGGTCTCGATGGCGGCGTAGCCGAACAACGTCCAGCCGACGAGCGTGAAAAGAGGCATCAGCTTCATCTTTCCGGCCTCCTGTGCCGAAGGTCAGGGCTCAAGTCCGAGGAGCGGGGGATCGGCCGGGAGCGGGCGCGAGCTTCGCGTGCACCGCGTCCCGGATCGTCGCCCGCAGCAGCTTGCCGTTGGCCGCGCGCGGAATCGCGTCGAGGCCGAGTTCCTCGACCGACACGCGGCGCTTGGGGATCTTGAACGTGCTGAGGTGCTGAACCAGGATGTCGGACCAGCTCGCGGGGTTGGGCTTCTGCCCCTCCTGCGCCTTGTAGACCATCACCAGCTCGGCCCCGAGAATCTTGTCGGGGATGGAGGTGACGACGACATCCTCGACACCGGACAGCAACGTGCTCAGGTTCTCGATCTCGCTGGGATAGACGTTCTCGCCGCCGACATGGATCATCGAGTCCAGGCGGTCCACGATGAAGACATGGCCCTCCTCGTCGACGTAGCCCAGGTCGCCGGTGTGCAGCCAGCCGTCCCTGAGCTTGTCCGCGGTGACCTCCGGCAGGTTGATGTAGTGCGAGAACAGGTGCTGGCCGGCGATCAGGATTTCGCCCTCCTGCCCCGGCGGCATGTCCTTGCCGTCCATCACGATGCGGATGCGACAGCCGGGCAGCGGCTTGCCCGCGGAGCCGCGGCTCGCCGGCGACCGGCCCGGCCGTTCGGTGGTGGAGATGGAGGTCGTCTCGGTCAGGCCGAAACACTGATAGACGGGAACGCCGAACTTGTCTTCGAAGCCGTCGGCAAGGTCGAGCTTGAGCTTCGAGCCGCCCGACAGGATGCCCTTCATCGTGCCCTTCTTGGGCATTTCGGGACGCTGCACGAGCAGGGCCAGAAAGGCGTTCATCACCAGCGACCACTGCAGCTCGTACTGGTCGACGATGTTCCAGAACCGCAGCATCGCGAAGTCGCTGCGCACCGATACGTGGCGGCCGCCGCACCACAGCGCCGTCAACGTCGTGAAGAGCTGGCCGGAGTTGTGGAACAGCGGACAAGCCGTCAAAAAGCGCGACGCCCGCTCGAAATTGAAGATGGCGGCCATGCCGTGCGCATTGCGCAGCAGGTTGCCATGCGTCAGCACCGCCCCCTTGGGCAAACCGGTCGATCCCGACGTGAACACCACCTCGGCCGCCCTGTCCATGTTCTCCGCGCCGAAATCGGGCACGGCCCCTTCGCGCCCGGGACGCGCCAGGATCTCCTTTATGAAGGCGACCTCGTCGGCGACGGGCAAAAGTTTGCCGGTGTTCTCGATCTTGCCGATCCGGGGGGCGAACTCGGCATGCGGGATCGTGATCGCCGGCTTGGTCTGGCGCAGGATGTGCGCAACCTCCGTCTCACCCATCTTCGGGTTCAACGGCACGTAGACCCGGTTGGCCGCGATCGTGGCGACGAACAACAGGCACGCCAGCGAGGAGTTGTGGAAAACGCTCGCCACCCCCTCCCCGACGCCGGCTCCCTGCTCGTCCAGGAAGTCCGCGTATTTGCACGTGAACTCGTGAAGGTCGTCGAAGGTGAGTTCGTCGAGCCCGCGTTCGGTGGGGATCACGTAAGTGTCCTTCCCGTACAGGTCGCTCGCACGTTTCACCAGCGCATACATGCTGGTGATCTCGGTCGGGTAGGCGTCTGTTTCCTTCATCCAACCTTCCTCCTGTATGGGAAGCCCGCGCCCCCGGCCGCCGAACTCCCCGGGCCATGGCCCCACAGGGCCCCGACGCGCCGCCAGCGTTCGCAAGCGCCAGGCCGGCGCAGCATATTCTGACCGCAAAAAGCACAAAAATAACCTTATGACGTTGATGGATAGACATGCAAACGGTAACTGCCGATTCATCATGATGAACCGTTCATGCGCATACGTATCAATGGAATTTCGCGGGATCCCGCGTGATCCGCAACACAATGCGGACCATCGGACCGGGAGACGCTCACCGCTCACATGAAAGCGCTGAAATCTTTCCAGCGACTCACGGCGTGCCGGCACTCTCCGCCAGCCGCTCGCGGACGAGAGACTTCGGCACCTTCCCATAGCCCGATTTCGGCAGCTCGTCCCAGAACACGACCGTCTTCGGCCATTTGTAGCGGGCAAGCTTGCCGTCGATCCAGGCCAGCACGTCCCGGTCCGTGCAATCCCGGCCCGGCTCGAGGACGCAGACGGCGACGCCGGACTCACCCCATTTCGGATCGGGAACACCGACCACGGCGACCTCCCGGATCGCGGGATGGGTCAGGATCGCCTCCTCGATTTCGCGCGGGTACACGTTGGAGCCGCCGCTTATGTACATGTCGGAGGCGCGGCCGGTGATGAAAAGAAAGCCGCGCTCGTCCAGGTAGCCGATGTCGCCGGTCCGGAACCAGCCGTCCCGGAATGCCTTGGCATCGGCTTCGGGGTTGTCGTGGTAGCCGGCGAAGACGGCCGGCCCGCGCACGCAGATCTCGCCGGTCCCGCGCGGGGCGAGGCGGCGTCCGTCGTCGTCCGTGACCGCGATCTCCATGCCGGTCCGCGGATAGCCGCAACTCCCGACATTGGGATCGTCGTCGTCCAGGGCGTGCAGCCGGGCCGGCAGGATCGTGATGTTGCCGGTCACCTCGCCGAGCCCGTAATACTGGACCAGGATCGGCCCCAGCGTCTCCAGGGCCCGCTTCTGGTCGGCGCGGTACATGGGAGCGCCGGCGTAAATCACGTAGCGCAACGAGCCGTGGTCATGGAGGTGGACGGCGGGATCCCCCACCAACATGTTCACGATGCTCGGGACCGTGAACATGTTCGTGACCCTATGCTCCTCGACCAGGCGCCAGGCCTCGCCGGGGTCCAGCCGATCGCCCGACGGCAGCACGTTGCGAGCACCCCGGGCGACCTGGGTCAGCGCATGGATGCCGGCGCCGTGCGACAGAGGCGCCACGACGAGGCTGGCATCCTCCTCGGTGATGCCGGGCATCAGGTCGGCGAGATGGTTGGTGACGACGAACGCCATCTGCCCGTGGGTCAGGACGCCTGCCTTGGGCCGGCCGGTCGTGCCCGAGGTGTAGAAGAACCACAAAGGATGGTCGTAGGCCACGTCCTCGGGACGGTCCGGAGCCCCGGCGCCGTCCTCGAGCAGCTGCGCGTAGGCCACTTCCCCCGCGCGCGGCGCGCCGATCGAGACGACGAGATCGAGCGACGGGCCGTCGGCCCGGGCGGCGGCGACATGGGCGTCGAAGCCGACGTCGTAGAGCATGGCCCTGGCCCCGCTCGACCGGGCCAGCCACGCGACCTCCGGCGGGGTCAGGCGGAAATTGGTCGGGACCCAGACGGCGCCCAGCTTGAAGCAGGCCCACAGGCTTTCGAACATCTCCAGCCCGTTGCGGGAATGGACGAGGACACGGTCGCCCTTGGCGAGACCGCGGCGCCGAAGGCCCTCGACGACCGCATTGACCCGGTCGTCGAGTTCCCGCCAGGTCAGGCTCCGGTCCCCCTTCACGAAACCGATCCGGTCCGGCAGGCGCCGCGCCGTGTCCGACAGCAGGCGTCCCAGGTTCATCGCGGACGGCATGACGGCACCCCTTCCGATCGGCTTCGCGACGAGTATACCGGCCGGCCCCGCCCGGGCGCCAGCGGCACCGCCGTCACGGCGCCGCACGAAGCCCCGCGGCCTGGAAGCCGCCATCGACGTTGAGGACGTGCCCGGTGACGTACGAGGCCTCCGTGGATGCCAGGAACAGCACCGGGCCGGCGATCTCCTCGGCCGAGGCATAGCGGCGCATCGGGATCTCCTCGAGCCAGCGCTCCCGCGAACCCGTCGTGTGCATGGCGGCCACCATCGGCGTCTCGACCGGTCCGGGAGCCACCGCGTTCACGCGGATGCCGTGCGGCGCGAGTTCCAAGGCCATGACCCGGGTCAGGACGATCACCGCGCCTTTCGAGGCGCCATAGGCCGCCCTGCCGGCGTTGCCGCGCTGGCCGGAAACCGAAGCGATGTTCACGATGCAGCCGCCGCCGGCCGCGGCCATCCTCCTGGCCGCAGCTTGGCCGCACAGGAACGTCCCCATCAGGTTGACGTCCAGCATGCGGCGCGCCAACGCCGGATCGGTTTCCAGGAACGGGACGTCCCGGGCGATGCCGGCGGCGTTGACGAGGATGTCCGGCACGCCGAGCGCGTCGACCGCGGACATCATGGTCTCGACCGACGCCGCGTCGGTCACGTCGACCTGCAGCCCGAGCACCCGGCCTCCGATCCTCGCGGCACGGTCGGCCGCCGCCTTGCCATCCAGGTCGGCGACCACCGTCGCCGCTCCCTCGGCCGCGAGACGCTCGGCGATCACCCGGCCGATCCCGCCGGCCCCGCCGGTGACGACCGCGACACGATGCTCAAACCTGGTTCCCATGTCGGCATCCTCCCGGTCGGCACCCATCGACCACGATGATTCGGTACGCGCCATGGAGCGTTTGCGACACCGAATCCGATCCAATCGGCCTTCGAGCACGCAATAGAAACCAAAACCCACTCCAGGATAGGCGAATATGATTTCCCAACAAGCCTTGACAAATAACTCAGTATGATGGGTAAAATTTCAAGCCGGTCATCGCTCGACAGTTGGCGGCATCCGACGTTCGTTACCGACGCCAGCGGCGAGAGGCCACGGGAGAGGGATGATGAATCTGACCGAGACACCGGCCGAGCGGGAGTTTCGTAGGCGCGTCAGGTCGTGGCTCGCCGACAACCTCCCAGAGGGCTGGACCGAGGGGCGGCGGGCGGAACCCCGCCGGCTGGACGATCGGTTTCAATTCCGTCACGCGTGGCACAAGCGCCTGCATGAAGGCGGCTGGATCGGCCTGCACTGGCCGGTCGAGTACGGCGGGAGGGGCTTCACCTCGGTCGAGCAGTTGATCTTCCACGAGGAGATGGCGACCGCCGAGGCGCCTCCCGTCGCCAACTGGGTCGGCATCGAGCTGGTGGCGCCCTCGTTGATGCGGTGGGGCGATGAGGCGCAGAAACGCCATTACCTCCCGCGCATCATGAGTGGCGAGCACGTGTGGTGCCAGGCGTGGTCGGAGCCCGGCGCCGGTTCGGACCTGACGGCGGTGGCGACCCGGGCGGAGCGCGACGGCGACGCCTTCGTCATAAACGGGCGCAAACGCTGGATAAGCTGGGCCCAGTTCGCGACCCACGCCGCCGTGCTCGTGCGCACCGGCGACCCGGCGCTCAGGCACAGATCCCTGAGCTGCCTGATCGTACCGCTCGACACTCCGGGCATTACCGTCCGCCCGATTGCGATGCTGAATGGCGAGGCGGAAGAGAACGACGTCTTCTTCGAGGACGTCCGTGTCCCGGCCTCCGCCCTGTTCGGCCCGCCGGACGGCGGCTGGTCCGTGGTGCTGACCGCCATGGCGGCCGCCCGCGGTTCGACCTCCCTGGTCCGGATCGTCGACCTGCAGGTCCAGTTCGGCAAGATGGTCCGTCAGGCCGCGGCGCGTGGCGGCAACCGCTTCCTGCTCGACGACAGCCATCTGCGCCGCCGGCTCGCGAGAGCCGAGGCGCGGCTACAGGCCCTCAAGTATCTCGCCTACCGCATGACGGCCGAGATCGAGGCGGGCGAGATCGATGGGGCGGCCGGATCGACGGAGAAACTGCTCTGGAGCGAGCTGAGCCAGGAACTGACGGAGCTCGCCCTCCATCTGGAGGGCCCCCGCATGCTGATCGGCGGCCATGTCGAGGACGACACCTGGTTCGGTCATTGGCGGGAAGCCTTCATGCGCGCCAAGGGCACCTCGGTCGAGGGCGGAACCAGCGAGATCCAGCGCAACACGATTGCCCGCCGCGTGCTCCGGCTGGCGGGCTGACCCCAACGGATCGGATACTCCCATGCGCCTCGGACTGCTCGCCACCCATGACGAGCTCAAGGACACCGTCGCACGGATGCTCGCGGGCACGGTCGATGCGCCGGTCCAGCGCATTGCCGCCGCTCCGGAACACCGTCTCCCGCCGGACGGCTTCCGCGACCTGGTCGACGGCGTCTGGCAGGCGGAGGAACCGCTCCTGCGCGCCGCTCTCATCGCCGAAGAGGCCGGGCGCGCCTTCGCACCGGTCTCTCCGCGTACGGCGCTGCTGGCCGGCTGGCTCGCCCGCGACCCGCGGGTGGCGGTCGCCGGTCCGGCCGGGATCGCGATCAGCGTCGCGGGCGACGGCTCCGCCGAGGAGATGCCGGTCGCCGTCGCGGGGCCCGACGGCGAGGCGGTTCTGGACGGCGAGTGCATCCTGGTGGAGGACCCCGGCGATGCAACGGAACTGTTGATCACGGCGCGCACGCAAGCCGGGCCCGCGCTGTTTCTGATGCCCCTCGACCAGCCCGGCGTCGAACGGCTGGAGCGCGACCGGCTCGACCCGGCGCGGCCGGCTTTCGGATTGCGCATCGCTCCGCCGGCCGCCGCCCGCCGCATCGCGGACGCAAGCGCCACGGCCGCACTGCTTGGGGAGATCCAGGCGCTCGGCCGGCTTCTGGCCGCGGCCGAGATGCTGGGCGTCGCCGACCTCATGCTCGCGCTGGCGACCGGGTACTCGCGCCGGCGAAAGCAGTTCGGCGTTGCGATCGGTTCGTTCCAGGCGGTCGCCCACGCATGTGCCGACATGCTGTGCGAGATCGAACTGCTGCGCTCGCTCGTCTACGCGGCCGCGGCGGCACCCACCGCCTCGGGTGCTCCCGACCGTGCCATGGCGGCGCGGGCCAAGGGCCTCGCTTGCGAGACCGGGCCGCGCGTCGCCAACCGCGTCGTGCAGATCTTCGGCGGCGAAGGCCTGACCTGGGATCGCGGGCTGCATTTCGGGCTGCGGCGCCAGCAGGCGCTGCGGATCGCCTTCGGCACGGCCGAGCAATGCTGGGACGACACATCGGAGACCCTGACGTGACCAACCTCTTCGCTTTCGAAGGCCACGAACCCGAGGTCGATCCAAGCGCCTGGATCGCGCCCGACGCCCGCCTGATCGGCCAGGTCTCGATCGGCGAGAGCGTCACGGTGATGTTCGGGGCCGTTCTGAGGGCCGACCACAACGCGATCCGGATCGGCGCGGAGTCCAATATCCAGGACGGCGTGATCATGCATTGCGACCCGCCTTCGCTTCCCCACGGCCGGCCCGTCGTACTGGGCCGGCGGGTCTCGATCGGACACGGCGCGCGCCTGCACGGCTGTACCGTCGGCGACGGGGCGATGATCGGGACCGGTGCGGTCGTGCTCGACGGTGCCGTGATCGGCGCCGGCAGCCTGGTCGCCGCGAACGCGTTGGTACCACCCGGTATGGAGATTCCCGAAGGCAGCCTCGTGATCGGCTCGCCGGCGGCGGTGAAGCGTCCGGTGCGCGAGCGGGATCGCGAACTGCTGGCGCTCGCGGCCGACATGTACGTGGACCTGGGCCGGCGCTATCGGGCGACGCTCGTACCGCTGCCGCCCCATCCCGGGTCTTCCGGATCCCAATCCCCCCATAGAAGCGTGTGACGACGATGGCGCATATCCAGGGCAGCAAACCCGAAACCTTCGACTTCCGCAGCATCCGGTACGAGAAGACCGGCTGGAAGGCGACGATCACGATCAACCGTCCCCAGGCGCTGAACGCGATCGACCTCGTCGCCTTCCGCGAGATCTCGGAAGCGTTGCGCGATGCCGAGTGGGACGATCACGTCGCGGTCGTGGTCCTGACCGGCGAGGGCGACCGGGCGTTCTGCGCCGGCGCCGACCTGAAGGAGCACTATGAACTCTGCACGCGCCCGCGCGACTACTTCAAGTGGATCAGCGAGTTCATCGCGATGCAGACGCGCCTCGTCCGCCTCGGGAAACCGACGATCGCGCGCCTCAACGGGCTCGTGCTCGGCGCCGGCAACGAGCTGAACCTGGCATGCGACCTCTCGGTCGCCGCCGACGACGTCGTGATCCGTCAGGCGGGCACCGCGCGCGGCAGCGTCGCCGCGATCGGCGTCACGCAATGGCTGCCACTGGTCGTCGGCGACCGGCGGGCTCGCGAAATCCTGCTTCTGTGCGAAGACATTCCTGCGCAGAAGGCGATGGACTGGGGCCTCATCAACGAGGTGGTCCCGCGCGCCGAACTCGATGCGGCGGTCGATCGGCTGGTGGACAAGCTGACCAACAAGTTCGCGGAATCCACCCGGTATACGAAGACGCAGACGAACTTCTTCAAGGAACTCGTCTGGGGCATCACCGCCGCCCATGCCGGCGACTGGCTGGCCATACACAGCGGCTCCACCGAGACCTTCGAGGGCATGCGCGCCTTCCTGGAGAAGCGCCCCGTCGCCCACATGGAGTTCCGGGAGAAGGCGGCTGCCGACCGTTCGCCCGAATTCCCCTGGGGCGCCCCGACATCGAGCTGCACGAACTGCGGCAGCAAACAGCTTCCCGCCCACCACCGGTTCTGCGGTACCTGCGGCACGCCGCTGTCCGGGGATCCGTCCTGACAGGGAGAGACAGCGTGATCCACGCCCAGGCCGACCACCACTCCCGAGGAGGTGCCGAAGCGCTCGACCATGCGGTCGGCGTCGCAGCGGAGGCCGGGTTGTCGAGCTTGCCCAGCGAAGCGTTCCACTTCGATCTCGCAAGCCGCAGCTTCCGGCTCGTCGAGGGCGAACGGCTGACCGCGTTCCTCGCCGCCCTGCGCCGGCAGCGCCGGCAGGCGGAAGCGGCACCCGACCCTCGGCACCTCCAGCGGCTCGCCGACGCCGCCATAGCCGCATTGCGCCGGGAAGCCGGCACCGATCTCGATCGCATGGCGACACTCGTCGTCGAGGGCGCGGGGGCCGGCCTGGACGAGGCATGGATCGACCGGGTGGCGGCGCTCCGGCCGATCGACTGGCGGCTGGCCGCCCTCTACGCCCGGGTCGTCGGTTGCGACGCCGTGGGAACGGCCGAAGGGCTGGGGGCGGCCCTCGGCCGGGAGACCGCCGCCTGGGCGCCGCCCGCGGAACTGGAGGCCAGCCTGAGGCGCCTGCAAAGGGCGGGCATCATCGAGGACGGAACCGATATCGCCCTCTCGGCCGACCCCTGGCTCCCGCCCCGCCGTCTCACCCGCGCCGGTGCCCGCATGCTGGTGCTCGCAGCCGCTTGAAGCGGCCGCGGGGCCAGCGGACCCGCCACCGAATCATTCTCGAAACGGTTCCCTTCCGTTGCTGTTGACCCTCTCCGATAACCCGCCCCCCGGGCGGGTATCCTCCACGGCAACCCAAAGGGAGGTACGCAATGCGTGCACTACTCGTACCGGCCATTGCTCTGACGATGTCCGTCTCTTCGGTGGCTCTTGCCCAGAGCCAGCAGGGTGGCACACAGCAGCCCCCGCAGAGCGGAAGCCAGCAGCAGGCACAGCAGAGCAGCGGCCAGCAGAGCACCAGCCAGCAGAGCGCAGGCCAGCAGAGCGCAGGCCAGCAGGCGCAGCAGAGCGGGAACCAGCAGGTTTCGACCCGGAGCTACGAAGAGGTCGAGACGTCCCTGAAGGAGGCCGGCTTCGAGGATGTCCGGACCCTCAACGCGGCGTACCTGGTCAGCGCGATGACCAAGGAAGGCGAGCAGGTCACCTTCGTCGTCGACCCGCCCGCCCCGGAAGCGGCCGGAGCCACGGCCGGAGCCACGACCGGCGCCGCGCCCGCGGACCAGACGGCGCTGAGGAACCAGCAGCAGATCCGCGATGACCTGACGCAGGCCGGCTTCACGAACGTCCAGATCCTGGATGCGGCCTATCTGGCGGCGGGAACCACCCGCAGCGGCGATCAGATCACGATGATGATCGACCCGAGCATGAGCGGCGGGGCCACCGGCTCGACCGGTTCCAGCGGCAGCCAGCCGACGACCGGCCAGGGCGGTTCGGCCACGCAGAGCGGCCAGCCGCAGTAGCCTGTGACGGAAGGCGCCGCCCGGGACACCCCGGGCGGCGCCGCCTTTTTGCACCTATGTCTTCAGAACCACCTTCATGCACTCGTCCTGTTTTTTGGAGAAGAGCTGATAGCCCAGCGGCGCCTCGTCCAGGTTCAGGCGGTGCGTGACGATGAAGCTGGGATCGATCTCCCCCTTCTCGATCCGCTCC
Organism: Arenibaculum sp.; assembly: GCF_035998295.1. NCBI lineage: Bacteria > Pseudomonadati > Pseudomonadota > Alphaproteobacteria > Rhodospirillales > Azospirillaceae > Arenibaculum > Arenibaculum sp. The sequence goes on from NZ_DASYHS010000224.1 coordinate 40,916, forward strand.
AGCAAGGGGCGAAGATAGTGATGTACGTGAGCCTGCCCGGCCTTGATCGTCAGCGACCGGTTCACCACCGAGCCCATGGGGAACTTGTCGACGAAGCCGCTGTAGACCCCGATCACGGAAACCGTACCGCCATTGCGGCAGGCCATGATCGCCTGGCGCAGCGCCATCGGCCGGTCCGTCTCCAGCATCATCGCCTGCTTGGCCCGGTCGTAGGCGGCGACGACCCCCAGCCCGTGAGCCTCCATGCCGACGGCATCGATGCACGCGTCGGGCCCCCGGCCGCCGGTCATCTCCTTCAGCGCTTCGTGGACGTCGGTATCCTCGTAGTCGATCGTCTCGGCGCCGCCCTGCTCGGCCATGCGGAGCCGGTAGGAAAACCGGTCGATGGCGATCACCCGCTCGGCCCCGAGCAGGAAAGCGCTGCGGATCGCGAACTGGCCGACCGGGCCGCAGCCCCAGACCGCAACCGTGTCGCCGCGCTGGATGTTGCAGTTCTCGGCGCCCATGTAGCCCGTGGGGAAGATGTCGGACAGGAACAGCGCCTGGTCGTCCGACATCCCGTCGGGCACCTTGATCGGTCCGACATCGGCGTAGGGGACCCGCGCGTACTCGGCCTGCCCGCCGGCGTAGCCGCCGAGCAGGTGCGAATACCCATAGATGGCCGAGGGTGAATAACCCCACATCTTCTCGGCCATCCAGGCGTTCGGATTGGAGTTCTCGCACACCGAGTAGAGGTGGTGCTCGCAGGAGAAGCAGCTGCCGCAGGCTATCGGAAACGGCACTACGACGCGGTCCCCGACCTTCAGGTTCCTGATCTCCTTGCCCACCTCGACGACCTCGCCCATGAATTCATGGCCGAGAATGTCCCCCTTCTGCATGGTCGGGATAAAACCGTTGTAAAGGTGCAGGTCGGAACCGCAGATGGCGGTGGACGTGATCCGGACGATCGCGTCGCGCGGGTTCAGTATCGTCGGGTCCGGAACGTTCTCGACCCGCACGTCCGTCTTGCCCATCCAGCAAAGCGCTCTCATCGCCGTCTCCTTGGGAAGGTCTCGAGGTGATCCACCGGCCCCGCAGGGACATGGGCCGGTGAATGCGGCCACGCGCAGCCGATGCCGCGGGTACTGCGCGCGGAAAGGTTTCCCGACAACAGGCGTCGTCGCCCGATCTTCCCCTCGTGCCCGATATACCCTCCGCCGGCCGGCCGACACCCGGCAGGAGGGATGGAGGATCATCCGGACAGGGGCCGGCTCATTCGTCCGGAAGAGCAGCGGCGACAGGACGGTTCCGCCCATGGGGCGCCCAACCGAGCGCCATGCCCGCGGCGCCGAGCAGGATCGCCCCGGCTCCCAGGCGCCCGCCCCGCTCGGTGGCGCCGACAGCGAACCGAGCGGTGCGGGCATCACGATGCCGACGCAGCCCCGAAGACGCATCGCCGGAAAACGACATTCGCCGCCTGCTGGCCCGACAGGACGACGAACCAGCCGATCATCCCCAGTATCGGCATGGCCGCGGGGAGCCGGCCGCGGACGGCCGGCTCCCGGCTTCCGTTCCGGTCAGCGGCGGCGGAGCTGCTCCACGTCACGCACCGCGCCGCGGGCGGCGCTGGTGGTCAGGGCGGCATAGGCCTGCAGCGCCACCGAGACGGGACGGTCGCGGTCGGCCGGACGCCATGCCATTTCGCCTCTGGCCTGCATCCGCTCGCGCCGGCGCGCGATCTCCGCATCGTCCAGAACGACCCGGATGGAACGGTTCGGGATGTCGATCTCGATGATGTCGCCGTCCTCGACCAGGCCGATCAGGCCACCCTCGCCCGCCTCGGGGGAAATATGGCCGATGGAGAGCCCGGCGCTGCCGCCGGAGAAGCGGCCATCGGTGATCAGGGCGCAGCTCTCCTTGAAGCCGCGCGTCTTCAGGTAGCTGGTCGGGTACAGCATCTCCTGCATGCCCGGCCCGCCCCGCGGCCCTTCGTAGCGGATCACTACGGCGTCCCCGTGCTTGACCCGGCCGTCCAGGATGCCCGCGCACCCCTCATCCTGGCTTTCGAACACGCGCGCCGGTCCCCGGAAGGTCAGCAGGTTCGTGGCGACGCCCGCGGTCTTAACGATGCAGCCGTCCTCGGCCAGGTTGCCGTAGAGAACGGCGAGGCCGCCGTCCCGACTGAAGGCGTTCTCGACGTTGCGGATCGCCCCCTTGGAACGATCGAGATCGAGCTCCGCGTACCGCTTCTCCTGGCTGAAGGCCTGGGTGGTGCGCACGCCGCCCGGTGCCGCGCAATAGAAGCGACGCACATCCGGGTCGTCCGTCCGCAGCACGTCCAGCCGATCGATCGCCTCGCCGAGGGTCGGGGCATGGACGGTGCCTACGTGCCGGTGGATCAGCCCGGCCCGGTCCAGCTCGCCCAGGATGCCGTAGATCCCGCCGGCGCGATGCACGTCCTCCATGTAGACGTCGCCGGTGGCGGGCGCCACCTTGCACAGGTGGGGTACGCGCCGGGACAGGCGATCGATGTCCTTCATCGTGAAGGGCACCTTGCCTTCATGGGCGGCAGCCAGCAGGTGCAAGATCGTGTTGGTGGAACCGCCCATCGAGATGTCGAGCGTCATCGCGTTCTCGAAGCCGTCGAAATTCGCGATGCTGCGCGGCAGGACCGAGGCATCGTCCTGCTCGTAATGGCGCTTGGTGATCTCGACGATGCGTCGACCGGCGCCGAGGAACAGCTCCCTGCGGTCGGCATGCGTCGCCAGTACCGTGCCGTTGCCGGGAAGGCCGAGGCCGAGCGCCTCGACGAGGCAGTTCATGGAGTTCGCGGTGAACATGCCCGAGCAGGAGCCGCAGGTCGGGCAGGCCGAGCGCTCGATCTCCAGAAGTTCCTCGTCCGAGACCTTCGGGTCCGGGCCGGCGATCATCGGATCGACGAGATCCAGGCCGCGGATCTTGCCGTCCTTGATAATCCGTCCGGCCTCCATCGGCCCGCCCGAAACGAAGATGGTCGGAATGTTCAGGCGCAGGGCCGCCATTAGCATGCCCGGCGTGATCTTGTCGCAGTTGGAGATGCAGACCAGGGCGTCCGCGCAATGCGCATTCACCATGTACTCGACGGCATCGGCGATCACTTCGCGCGAGGGCAGGCTGTACAGCATGCCGCTGTGGCCCATGGCAATGCCGTCGTCGACTGCGATCGTATTGAATTCCTTCGCCACGCCTCCGGATTTCTCGATCTCCCGGGCGACGAGCTGGCCCAGATCCTTCAGGTGCACGTGCCCGGGCACGAACTGCGTGAACGAGTTGGCGACCGCGATGATCGGCTTGCCGAAGTCCGCGTCCGTCATTCCGGTCGCGCGCCACAAGCCGCGGGCACCGGCCATGTTGCGGCCATGGGTCGTCGTTCGGGAACGATAGGCGGGCATGCTTCCTCTCCTCTTACGAGTCCTAGGCCAACCACGTCTTCATCGAGCAAGTCCTAGGTCAATCCGGCACAGGGCACAAGGTCTGGTTGTCGCATCACCGGGCCGCCGCGCGGCGGTGTTTTCCGGCATTCGCCACCTCGTCCAGAAAGGCGCCAACGTAGCCGTCGATCATCGCCGCCGTCAATTCGGGCCCTTCGAAGAACGAGGATTCGAAGTCCTGTCGCCCACTCATATAGGGATGAAAACGCGAAAGCTGTGCATCCAACCGGCGCTCGGCCGACGTGGCATCGGCCGGCAGATCGGTGACGGGGATCGGGACGGGAGCCCCGGTCCGCCGCACGAAGGCGTGCCGGACCGCCCCGAGGCTGGTCGGGTGGGGGGTGGTGAGATGAACGACCGCTCCGGCACGATCCAGGCGCTGCGTGGAGATCATGGCCTCGACCAGCCAGTCGATCGGCACCAGGTTGAGCGTCGCTTCGGGATCGTAACGGACGCGCAACGGGCGCTCCGCGCCGCGGACGCCCCGGCGCAGCATCTCCAGCACCCCGTAGAGGCCGAACCGCGCGCCACCCGTCGCGAAGGTCGTGCTCGGCCCGATCACGATGCTCGGCCGGAGGATGTGGAAGTCGATACCCCGCCGGGTACAAGTCTCGGCGACGAGTTGTTCGCACAGGCATTTCGAACGCTCGTAGGCATTCCGGAAGCGCCGCCCGGGATCGTGCAGCGCCTCGGGTGCCGGGCCGTCCACCAGACCCGCGGCATAGGCCGTGGAGACGTAGACCACCCTCGCGGCGCCGAGATGCGCCGCAAGGTCGAGGACGGTCCGCGTACCTTCGACGTTCTCGGCCACCAGTTCCTCGTCCGCCGGGTCGGTGAAGCTGACATTCGCCGCGGCGTGCCAGATCTCCCCCACGCCCCGTCGTTCCAGCGCGGCCAGCGCTTCCGGGCCGAGGCCGAGCATCGGGCGCATCACGTCCCCGGCGAAGGCGAGCGGGCGGCGCATCGGTCCGGACGCATCCCCGTCGGCCGCCGCGGCGGAGGCCAGCTGGCCGGCCAGGCGCGCGGCGGCGGCTTCATCACTCGCTGCACGAACCACCGCTGCGACCTCGCGGTCGCCGCGTTCCACCGAGAGCCGGTGGAACAGGCGGCTGCCGACGAAGCCCGTCGCTCCCGTGACGATGATCATCGATGCTCCCGGACATTACGTTCCGAGAATAGTTCATTCTTATTGTTCAAAGAACGCAATTTATCTCGCAGCTCAAAGGACCGGAATGTCGCTTCCACGCCGCAGGGTTCATGGAATCGTACCCGGACCCGCGGGACCGGCCGGTTCGATCGTCTCGAATGTAACGAACGTTTGAGAGAGTTTTGCGAACGTTGCTTGACGAGCCAGCCGCGAATGCCGAGACTAGCGCAAACGCCCGGAAACGTGGCATTCAGAGTGTCACGACCTGCCGCGTACGCAGGTTGCAACGATAAACGGGCGAAAGCTGCATCGGGGGGGACATGACCGGACCGCCGGTTCCGGCAACCATAGGGTTGGGATGGACGAAGGGAAACGGCCGCGACCGCTTTCCGGCATGTCATCGCGCCCGCATCCAGCCATGAACATTCCGAGCAGCTCAAGACCGCCGAACGTTGCGGCCCGCCGGGAGCAGTGCCTTTTTCACGGCCACCGCCCATGCCTTCGGCCCGGCGCATCATCCGTTCCGAACTGCCCATTTCGAGTTAAAGGGAGGAAATCTTGTTTCTCAAGAAAGTCGCACTCGCCGGCGTGATCGGCCTCGGCCTCGCCACCACCTCGGCCATGGCCGAAGAACTGAAAGTGGGCTATTCGCTGCCCGCCACTTCGCATTACGGCGCCGCGGCGACCGCGTTCGGCGAGGAGCTGGAGCGTCTGTCGAACGGCAAGTGGACCATCCGGCAGTTTCCGGCGAACGCGCTCGGCGGTGAGCGCGAGATGGTCGAAGGCGCGCAGATCGGTACCGTCGACGTCGTGATGACCTCGACCGGCCCGGTCGGCAACTTCGTTCCCGAGACGCTGATCACGGACATTCCCTTCCTGTTCCGGGACTACGCCCATGCCCATGCGGTGCTCGACGGCCCGATCGGGCGCGCCATCCTGGACGAGTTCCCGAAGCACGGCCTGATCGCCCTGGCCTGGGCGGAGAACGGGTTCCGCAATCTCACCAATGATCTGCGCCCCGTTCGCACGCCGGAAGATGCCGCCGGCCTCAAGGTCCGCACCATGGAAAACCCGGTGCACATGACGGCCTTCCGCACGCTGGGCGTGCTGCCGACCCCGATGGCCTTCCCCGAGCTGTTCACCGCCCTCCAGCAGGGCACGGTGGACGGCCAGGAGAACCCGATCGGCGTGATCCTGTCGGCGAAGTTCGACCAGGTGCAGAAGTACCTGTCCCTGACCCAGCACGTCTATTCGCCCGCCCTCGTGATCCTGTCGCCCGCGGTCTGGAACGGCCTCAGCGACGAGGAGAAGGACTGGTTCAAGCAGGCCGGCAAGGCAGCCGCCCAGGCGATGCGCAAGAAGGCTTACGACGACGCGCAGAACGGCATCGCCGAGTTGCAGAGCCGCGGCATGGAGATCGTCACCGACGTCGACCGTGCGGCGTTCGAAGCGGCCCTGGCGCCGGCGTTCGCGGAGTATGCGAAGACCTTCGATCCGGCCAAGATCGAGGAAATCCGCAACTACCGGCCCTGAAGCCGGTCCGGCGCGCAGCCCGAGGGGCAGGCGCGCCGGCATCCGCCGGTATCCGCGCCGGTCCATTCCTGGACCGGCGCGTCTTTTCGCCCGCACACCCGAATTTCCGGAGGACCGAGGCTTGGCCGCTGCCCTGTCGACGTTGGAACGCTTCCTCATGCGCTGGACCCTGCGCGTCGCGATGCTGCTTCTCGCGCTCATGAGCTGCGTCTCGTTCTACCAGGTCGTGACCCGGTTTCTGTTCGAGCAGCCGTCCACCTGGTCCGAGGTCGTCGCGCGCACGCTGAGCATCTGGATGGTCTATCTGGGCGTCGCGGTCGCTTTCCGCACCGGCGCCCTGATGTCCGTCGACTACGTGATCGAAAGGCTGCGCGGCGGCGCGCGCGCGCTGCTGGTGATGATCATCTTCGGCACGTCGCTCGGCGTTCTCCTCGTCCTGGTCTGGTACGGGATCGACATGGCGCAACGCGTCCAGTTCCAGACGCTTGCTGGCGTCTACAATCCGTTCACCGGCCTGCCTCTTTCCATCTCGATCGTCTATGCCGCGGCCCCGACGGGGGCGGCGCTCGCGATCATCGGCCTGCTCGCACGAACGGTCGAGCAGTTGCGGGAGTCCGTGGGGGCAGGCAAGGTACCGACGAACCGCGAGCTCTTCGAGATCTGAGGCATCACCGATGACCAGCTTCATGCTCATGGCGATGGTGCTGCTGCTCGCTCTCAGCGTACCCGTCGCCGTCGCCGTCGCTGTCGCCTCGATCGGCGGCGTGGCCCTGTTCACTCAGTTGCCCCTGGTCGTCGTCGCCCAGAAGATGGTGACGTCGATCGACAGCTTCCCGCTGATGGCGATCCCCTTCTTCATCCTGGCCGGCAACCTGATGGAGGCCGGCGGCATATCCAGGCGGCTGGTGGAGTTCGCCAAATCGGTGGTCGGCGGCCTTCAGGGCGGGCTCGCCTGCTCCTGCGTGCTGACCTGCATGATCTTCGCGTCGGTGTCGGGATCGAGCGTCGCGACGACATTCGCGATCGGCGCCATCATCATCCCCGCCATGCTCGCGCACGGGTATCCGCGCGGCTTTGCCGCCTCGCTGCAGGCGACGTCGGCGGAGCTGGGCGTCATCATCCCCCCCTCCATTCCGATGATCCTCTACGGCGTTTCGGCCGAGGTCTCGATCGGCGAACTGTTCATCGCCGGCATCGGTCCGGGCATCCTGATCGGCGTCGCGCTGACGCTGTACGTCTACATCACCTGCCGGGTGAAAGGCTGGGGCCGCGAGGATCGCGAGGGCAAGCTCGGCATTCTGCCGGCAGCCAAGCATGCGAGCCTGGCGCTGCTGATGCCGGTCATCATCATCGGCGGCATCTACCAGGGCGTGTTCACGCCCACCGAGGCATCGGTCGTCGCGGTCTTCTATGCGCTGCTGGTCGGCATGGGCATCTACCGCACGATCGGTATCGCCGATCTCGGGCCGGTGCTCCGCAAATCCGTCATCTCCTCCGCCATCATCATGTTCATCATCGCCGCGGCGGGCCTGTTCAGCTTTCTGATCACCCAAGCCGGCGTGCCGGCTATTGCCGGGCAGTGGATCTCGAGCGTCATCAGTGCCGATTGGCAGTTCCTGCTGGCGGTCAACGTGTTCCTGTTCCTCGTCGGCATGTTCATCGAAACCTCGGCGGCGATCATCGTGCTGGCGCCGATACTGGCGCCGGTCGCCATCCATTTCGGTGTCGATCCCGTTCATTTCGGCCTGATCATGATCGTGAACCTCGCGATGGGCATGATCACGCCGCCTTTCGGCGTCAATCTCTTCGCCGCCTGCCAGGTCGGCAATATCGGGCTGGACCGTGTCATCTCCCATCTGGTCCCGTTCGTGCTCGTGATCGTGGGCTGCCTGGCGATCATCACGTATTTCCCGTCGGTCTCCCTGTTCTTCCGGAATCTCGTCTACTGACGACGGCGCGGCGTCCGCCGCGCCGCCTTGCCGCTGGACACCCTGCCGCTGGCGGGCTCCAGCGTGCCGGGTGCCTTGGCGCCCGGACGCGAACCATGGGCGCCTTCGCGCCCGGACGCGAATCATGTCCGCTTGGCAACCTGTCTCCGTTCATATGAACTTGACATAATGGGTTGCGCAGAGAGTATGATTGTTTCTGTGAAATTGCTGCAATAGTACTCTCTTAAGAAGGGTTCCGGCAGCGTCGCATCGGGGAGCGTGGCAACACGAAGATGCGCCGCGCCGTTCGGGCGCCTACCCGAGCGGAATCTGAAGATGCGCGCTTCGGCCCCGTGCCTCCGGCATCGGGATGCCGAAGCCCGGCAAGTCTCGTGCCGTGACTGCAAGTCAAGACGGTCGCCGTTGGAAACGACGGGCGGCACCGCTTCCGTTCGGCCAGGGATCGGGCGTGGGACGGGTCGCCCGCAGATGCGGAGAATCGACATGCAGGCTCATCGAGTGACGTGGATTGCAAGGCGCCACAGAGGCGCCGCCGCCGAAATCACCCATCTCGGCGGCAACAACTGGGTTCTGTCCAGCCGCGAAGTCGCCGCACGCATCAGAGCAGGCATGGATGCCTGCGGAGACGTCTTCATCGTCGAGGATGCCGGCGAGACCGCGCTCGTCCAGGTCGAACGCGACCGGCGAGGCGACCCGCAGCTCAAGACCGTCGTCGGCGGCGTGCCGACCGACCATCTGCACCGGCTGCCATGCCGGTCGGCCCCTCGGGTGGAGCAGGCCAGCTGACGGAATTGTAACCACGCTGAAATTTTTCACCCATGCCGGCTGCCGGCCGGCTCCAGAAGGACTGGTAGCCCCATGCGTGTCTATTACGATCGCGATGCGGACGTGAATGTGATCAAGGGCAGGAAAGTCGCCATCCTCGGCTACGGCAACCAAGGCCGGGCGCATGCGCAGAACCTGCGCGACAGCGGCGTGCGAGAGGTGGCGGTGGCGCTGCGACCGGGCTCGGCAGCGGCTGAAGGAGCCGCATCGGCCAACCTCGCCGTGATGACGCCGGCCGAGGCGGCGGGCTGGGCCGACGTGCTGATGATTCTGATCCCCGACGAGTTGCAGGCGAAAGTCTACGCGGAGGAGATCGCCCCCAACCTGAAGGACGGGGCGGCGCTGGCCTTCGCCCACGGCTTCAACATCCATTTCCGCCTGATCGAGCCGCGGCCCGAGGTCGACGTATTCATGATCGCGCCGAAGGGGCCTGGACACACGGTCCGCTCGGAATACCTGCGCGGCGCCGGGGTACCGTGCCTGGTCGCGGTGGATCGCGACGCATCGGGCAACGCGCTTGAGATCGCGCTGTCCTATGCGTCGGCGATCGGCGGCGGTCGCGCGGGCGTGATCGAGACGACTTTCAAGGAAGAGTGCGAGACCGACCTTTTCGGCGAGCAGACGGTGCTGTGCGCCGGTCTCAACGAATTGATCCTGTCGGCCTTCGAGACCTTGGTCGAAGGCGGATATGCACCGGAAATGGCCTATTTCGAATGCCTGCACGAGGTGAAGCTGGTCGTCGATCTCCTGTATGAGCGCGGCATGGCGAGAACCCGCCGGGCCTGCTCCAACACTGCCGAGTACGGCGACTATACCCGCGGCCGCCGCCTGATCGGCCCGGGCGTGCGCCAGGAGATGAAGCGCATCCTCGAGGAGATCCAGTCCGGCAGTTTCGCTCGCGAATGGGTACTCGAGAACGCCGCCGGGCAAGCCAGTTTCAAGGCGATGCGCCGCCGTGCCGCCGAGCACCCGATCGAGGAGGTCGGCGAACGGCTGCGGGCGATGATGCCATGGATCGCGGAAAACGCGCCGAAGGCGTGAACCGCGCTCCGCTCCTTCACCGCAACTGGGGGCGTTCATGACGGAATCCTTCGCCTATGAGACCGCCGGGAACATCCAGGTGACCCGGACCGCGACCGAGCTCACCTTCGCCGGCGCCCTCGACGGCATCATGCGGGCGCTCGACGAGCATTGCGGCGTCCTGCTCGGCAGCGACTACGAGTATCCCAACCGTTACGGCCGGTGGGCGATGGGTTTCATCGACCCGCCGCTCCACCTGACGACGCGAGCGGGCCGCTTCGTGCTGTCGGCGGCCAACGAGCGCGGGCAGGTGCTGCTCGCGGCCCTGCGCCCCGCGATCGTTTCACATCCCCATGTCGGGCGTGCAACCGTCGGCGCCACCGCGATCGAGGGCGAAGTGATCGCGCCGACGGCACCGTTCGACGAGGCCGCACGCACGCGCCAGCCCTCGGTGTTCAGCGTCCTGCGCACCGTGCTCGCGGTTTTCGCCAGTCCGGAAGATCAGCATCTCGGGCTGTACGGTGCGTTCGGCTACGATCTGATCTACCAGGTGGAGCCGATCGGCGGGCTGCGGGACAGGCCGGACGATCAGCGCGACTATGCCGGCTACCTGCCGGACAGCCTCGTCGTGGTCGACCACCAGCGCCAGCGTGCGATCCGCTACGACTATGATTTCGCCGTCGAAGGCCGGTCGACGGCCGGCCTGCCGCGTACCGGTCCGGTACGGGACTACCGTGGCCGGATGCCGCGCACCCTGCCCGGTCCCGGCGATTTCCAGCCCGGCGAGTATGCGGCCCTGGTCGAGCAGGCACAGGCGTTCTTCCAGCGGGGCGACCTGTTCGAGGTCGTGCCGAGCCGCAGCATCTACGAACCGTGCGATGCCGCCCCCTCGGTCCTGTTCGATACGTTGCGCCGCATCAACCCCAGCCCCTACACCTTCCTGCTCAACCTCGACGGCGAATATCTCGTCGGCGCCTCGCCCGAGATCTTCGTCCGCGTCACCGGCAGCCGGGTCGAGACCTGCCCGATCAGCGGCACGATCCAGCGCGGCCGCGACGCGATCGAGGACGCCGAGCACATCCGGACCCTGCTCAACTCGCGCAAGGACGAGGCCGAGCTGACGATGTGCACCGACGTCGACCGCAACGACAAGAGCCGGGTCTGCCTGCCCGGCTCGGTGCGGGTGATCGGGCGGCGGCAGATCGAGCTGTACAGTCACCTGATCCACACCGTCGACCACGTGGAAGGAACGTTGTCGCCGGACTGCGACGCACTGGACGCTTTCCTGTCCCATGCCTGGGCGGTGACGGTGACGGGGGCACCCAAGCGCGCGGCGATCTCGTTCATCGAGCGCCACGAGCGCACGGCGCGGCGCTGGTACGGCGGGGCGGTCGGCTGGCTCGGCTTCGACGGCAACGTCAACACCGGACTGACCCTGCGAACGATCCGCCTCAAGGACCGGACCGCGGAAATCCGGGTCGGAGCGACGCTGCTCGCCGATTCGGACCCCGTGGCCGAGGAGGAGGAAACGACGACCAAGGCGAAGGCGCTGCGCGCGACGCTGGCGGCGGTCCGCGCCGGCCCCGGCACGGTCCGGCGCCCACCGCCCTGGCTCGGCGTGGAGGCGCATCGCGGCAAGCGCATCCTGATGGTCGACTGCGAGGACAGCTTCGTTCACACGCTGGCGAGCTATTTCCGGGCGACCGGGGCATCGATGGCGGTACTCCGGCACGACGTCGTACAGGGCGCGCTCGCCGGAGAGGAATGGGACCTCGCGGTCTTCTCGCCGGGCCCGGGCAACCCGTCGGAGTTCGGCGTCCCGGACGGGATTCGAGCCTGCGTCGATCGCGGCATCCCGGTATTCGGGGTATGCCTGGGCATGCAGGGAATTGCCGAGGCGTTCGGCGGAACGCTCGGCGTCATGCCGGTACCCCAACACGGCAAACCGGCGGAAATCGAGATCAGCGACCATAGGATGCTGTTCGCAGGCCTCCCCGAGCGCTTCACCGTCGGCCGCTACCACTCGCTCCAGGCCGACCCGACGACGCTGCCGTCGGTCCTTTTGCCGACCGCCCGCTCGCGCGACGGGGTCATCATGGCGCTCGAGCACGAGCACCTGCCTGTCGCGGGCGTGCAGTTCCACCCCGAGTCGATCATGACCGCCGCGGACGACATCGGCTATCGCATCATTGCCAACGTCATGTCCGGCCTTGCGCGCCGAAACCCGGCGGAACGCACGCGGGACCGGGACATGCCCGCATGCCAGGCTTGAGCGGGCCTTCGGGGGTCGCCCGCATCGGGCCGGTTTCACCCGCGTCGTAGGCGGCGTCGAGAAAGTTGTGGCTTGACGCCGAGCCCGCCAGGATGGACCAACGTCGTGACGGATGCCGTGGGCATCCGTCACCTTTGTCCGCCGGCGGGAGCACGCCCATGAAGTCCACGATCGAGATCCCGCTTCCGGCGGCCGGCCTCGGCACTCGCCGGGCGCTGACGCTGCACCGCTACGGTGCTCCGGACCGGCGTCCGCACGTCCATCTCCAGGCGGCCCTGCATGCGGACGAACTGCCGGGCGCGCTGGTGCTGCACCATCTGATGCGGCTGCTGGACGATGCGGATGCCCGGGGAAAGGTCGTGGGCGGGATCACGGTCCTGCCGGTCGCCAACCCGATCGGCCTCGACCAGCACCTGATGGCGCATCACGTCGGGCGTTTCGAACTGGCGAACGGGCGCAATTTCAACCGCCACTTCCCCAACCACGACGAAGCGGCCGCCGCCTGGCTGGACGGCCGGCTCGGCAGCGACGCCGCCGCCAACGTCGTCCTGGTGCGCGAGGCGCTGCGCGCCTGCTGGGAGGCGGCCGGCGGCGACGCCGTGGACGAGGGCGAGCATCTACGCCGGACGCTCTACGGGCTCGGGCTCGGTGCCGACATCGTGCTCGACCTGCATTGCGACAATCAGGCCGTCATGCATGTCTACACCAGCACCGCCTGCTGGCCCGACGCCGACGACCTCACCCGCCAGCTCGGGGCGGAAGCCGTGCTGCTGGCCGAGGTGTCGGGCGGCGACCCCTTCGACGAGGCGTTCTCCAGGCCTTGGGTCGCCTTGTCGAAGCGCTTCGGCCCCCGGCAGCCCATTGCGCAAGGCTGCCTGTCGGCAACGGTCGAGCTGCGCGGCGAAAGCGACGTGCGCGACGATCTGGCCGAAGCGGATGCGCTGAACCTGTTCCGTTTCCTGCAGCGGCGCGGCGCGGTGGCCGGCGATCCGGGACCGCTACCCGATGCCCGGTGCGAGGCCAGCCCCCTCGAAGGCGTCGACACGGTGCGCTCGCCGGTCGCCGGCGTGCTGAGCTTCGTTGCCGAGCCGGGGGCGAAAATCCGGGCGGGCGACGTGGTCGGCCACGTCACGGAGCCCATGACGGGCGCGCGCTCGGCGCTTGCGAGCCGCACCGACGGCATCCTGTTCGCGCGCGTGGCGACGCGCCTCGCCCGGCCGGGGGACGTCGTGTGCAAGGTGGCGGGCGCGGTCCCGCTGGCGGGCCGCTCGGGCAAACTGCTTACGGACTGAGCACGATGGCCGGCACGTTCCGGCTCGACCGGACCAATCTCAAGATCCTCCAGGCGCTGCAGACCCAGGCGCGGATCACCAACCTTGCGCTCGCCCGCCTGGTCAACCTTTCGCCGAGCCCCTGCCTGGAGCGGGTGAAGCGGCTGGAAGCGTCGGGCTGCATCCGCCGCTACCGTACCGACATCGACCTGGACCTCATCTGCTCCAACGTGCGGGTCTTCGCCGAAGTGACGCTGGAGAACCACCGGCCGGAGGATTTCCGCCGATTTGCCGAGGCGATCCGCGCCATTCCCGAGATCGTCGCCGCGTACAAGATCAGCGGCCCCTTCGACTACACGCTCAGCATCGTCTGTCGTGACATCCGGCACTATTACGAGCTGTCGGAACGGATCATCGACTCCGGGCTCGGCGTCGCCAAGTTCGTCGGGCACGTCGTACTGGAGCGGACGAAGGCTTTCGCGGGATATCCGCTGGACAAGCTGGTCGAGCCGGAGGCGTAGCACGACCCCGCCGCGTATCCGCCGCGCCAGGACGGGAAGCCGTCGAACGGTCCCGTCATTCCCGCTGGAAATCGTAGACCGGCCCCAGTTCCAGGATGCCCGTCAACTCGTCCAGCGCGACCCGGCCCTCCGTCAGCAGCGCCGGGTCGCGCAGGTCGTCGGCTTCCAGCCGGTCGCGGTAGTGCCGGTCGATCCAGCCGGCGAGCCGGGCATGCAACGCGTCGTCCAGGAACACGGCTCCGTTCGCCGCCGCCCGGTCCGCCTCGTTCAGCACGACCCGCAGGCGCAGGCAGGCCGGGCCGCCGCCATTGCGCATGCTCTGGCGCAGGTCGAAATGCAAGGCCTCGCGGATCGGACCGCCCGATGCCAGCAGCCCTTCCAGATAGGCTGCGACGCTCGGCTCCTCCCTGCTCTCCTCCGGCAGGACCAGGACCATGCCGGTCCCGTCCGGCAGGGTCAGGAGCTGGGAATTGAAGAGGTAGCTGCGGATCGCCGCCTCCACCGGCACCGCCGCCGCCGGCACCTCGACGACGGTCAGTTCGGCCTGGTCCGCGAGCTTGCGCCGCACCTCCTCGACGACGCCGGGCGTATCGACGAAGGCCCCCTCGTAGTGGAACAGCACGGGGCCGTTGCCGATCGCGACGACGTCGTTGTGGAAGGCGCCGGCATCGATCAGGTCCGGGTTCTGCTGGGCGAACACCGCGCGTTCCGCCCCGATGCCGTGGCGCCGCGCGACCGCGGCCGAGGCCTCCAGCGTCTGGCGGGCCGGGAAGCGCTTCGGCTTGGACTGCCCAGCGCCGAAGGCGCGCCGGCCGTAGACGAACAGCTCGACCCCCGGGTCACCATGGCCGGCGCACAGGCGCGTGTGGTTCGCGGCCCCCTCGTCCCCGAAGGCTTCCAGGGCCGGCAACGGCGGATGATGCGCGAAGCGGCGCTCGTCCGCGAAGACCGACCGCAGGATCCGCGCCGTCACCGGCGCCTCGATCGCCCGATGGACCATCGCCGCGAGGTTGGCAGGCGTGACATGCAGCCGCCCGTCGGCCGTGTCGGCGGCGGGCGACACGGTCGCGGCGTTCGCGGCCCACATCGCGGAAGCCGAAGAACATGCCAGCACCAGATTCGGATCGGCCCGCCACGCCGCCTCGACCACCGCCGCATCGGCACCGGCAAAGCCCAAGGCGCGCAATACCGGCACGAAGGGCCGCTCATGCGGCGGCAACACGGCCTGCGCGAAGCCCCGGTCGGCCAGCGCCTTCATCTTCGCCAGCCCCTGGCGCGCCGCCGCGCGCGGGTTGGAGACGCTGCGCGCGTTCCCTGCCGAAGCGACGTTGCCGTAGGACAGGCCCGCGTAGTTGTGGGTCGGGCCGGACAATCCGTCGAAGTTCACCTCCTGCGCGGTCACGGGCGCACTCCTTTCATGGCCGCCGGGGATGGCAGGGACCCGGCCTCCAGCGAGGCGACGGGGTGGGCGCAGTAGTCGGCCGCATAGTAGGCGGACGGCCGGTGATTGCCGCTGGCGCCGATCCCGCCGAAGGGAGCCGCGCTCGAAGCCCCGGTCAGCGGCCGGTTCCAGTTCACGATCCCGGCGCGGGCCTTGAGCCTGAACCGCTGCCAAAGGCGCTCGTCATCCGACACCAGCCCCGAGGCGAGGCCGAAGCGGGTACGGTTGGCCTCGGCGACCGCGGCGTCGAAATCGTCCACCCGGACGATCTGGAGCAGCGGGCCGAACAGCTCCTCGTCGGGGCGGTCCATGAGCGGGCCGACGTCGAGCAGGCCCGGCGACAGGAAAGGAAGCCCGGTGCGCAGCCGCTCCATCGGCTGCAGCACCACGGCTCCGCCCGAGACCAGCCGATCCTGGGCGGCGAGCAGACCGTCGGCGACGGCGTTCGAGATCACCGGCCCCATGAACGGCGTCTCCGGGCCGTCGAACGGGCCGATCACGAGGCGCCCAGCCAGGTCCAGCACGCAATCCAGCAGCCGGTCGCCTCGCGCGTCCCGCGGCACGATCAGCCGCCGTGCGCAGGTGCAGCGCTGGCCGGCGGTCAGGAAGGCCGACTGCACCACCAGCGCCGCAGCCGCCTCGACGTCGGCGACGTCCCAGACGACCAGCGGGTTGTTGCCGCCCATCTCCAGGGCGAGGATGCGGTCCGGCCGCCCGGCGAAGCGGCGGTGCAGCAGTTCCCCGGTCGAGGCGCTGCCGGTGAAGAACAGACCGTCGATACCGTCGTGGTCCGCAAGTGCCGCCCCGGTCTCCCGCCCGCCCTGCACCAGGGTCAGCACGCCGTCCGGCAGGCCGGCCTCCACCCAGCACTCGACCATGTGCTCGGCGACCATGGGCGTCAGCTCGCTCGGCTTGAGCACCACGGCGTTGCCTGCGATCAGGGCGGGAACGACATGGCCGTTCGGCAGGTGTCCCGGAAAGTTGTAGGGACCGAACACGGCGACGACGCCGTGCGGCCGATGGCGCAGGACGGCCGTTCCGCCGCCCGGCGCCGCCGATGCCCGCTCACCCGTGCGCTCGTGATATGCCGCGACCGAGATCGCGACCTTGCCGATCATGGAGGCGACCTCGGTCTCGGCCTCCCACGACGGCTTTCCGGTCTCGCGCGAGATCGCGTGCGCCAGCGCGTCGCGGCGCGCCTCCAGCACGCCGCGATACCTCTCGGCGAGCGCGGTGCGCTCCTCCGCCGGCCGCGCGGCCCAGTCCTCGAAGGCCCGCCGCGCCGCGGTCACCGCGAGGTCCACGTCGCCATCGTCCGCCGTGCGGGCGCGCCAGACCTCCCGGCCCGTGGCAGGGTCGAACGAGGCGAGCTCGGGGCCGTGCCCCTCCCGCCAGCCGGCCTGGGGTCCACCGACGAACAGCGCGCGACGCATCATGCCTTCATCTCCTCGGCCACTATCCGGATCCTGTCGCCGGCGCCGACGCCCAGACGCCGGGCGGCCCCCGCATCCATGTCGATCCTGCCGTCGTCGCGCAGCCGGACGAGGGTCCGGGCCACGCGGAAGCCTTCCATGTCCACCGTCGCAGCCAGATGCGGCACGAGGCCGTCCCGCGCGGAGGCCAGCCCGGCGATCTCGACCTCCCGGCTCTCCCGCACGGTGCGGATGTCGTCGCGGCGCACGTCGACCACCGGACCGGCATCGAAGATGTCCACGGCCCGGCCGAACCGGAATCCCTCGCTCTCGAGCAGGCGCAGCGCCGGCCGTGCCGCCTCGTGCGGCCGGCCGATCGCGTCCTGCGCATTCTTCGGCAGCAGGTCGACATAGATCGGGTGCTTGGGCATCAGGTCGGCGATGAACTGACTGTTGCCGAGCCCGCTCAGCAGGTCGGCCCGTTCGAACGACATGCGGAAGAAATGCCGGCCGATCGCTTCCCAGAAGGGCGGACGCCCGTCGGCATCCTGCCAGCCCCGGATCTCGGCCAGCACCAGTTCGGGAAAACGCCGGCGGAAGCCCGCCATCATCAGGTAGCGGCAGCGCGCCAGCAGCCCCCCGTTGCCATGCCGGCGGTAGCCCGGCGCCAGATACAATGTGCCGACCTCGGTCGCCCCTGCATAGTCGTTGACGAGCTGGAGGATCCGGGTGTCGACCTTGACGCCCAGATCGGCGGAGGCCTTGGTCAACGTCAGGATGCGATAGCTGTAGAACGCCTTGCTGAGCCCGACCCCGGCGAAGATGCCGCTGGTCCCGACGACCGAACCCGTCGCCGCATCCTCCAGGACCATCAGGTAGCAGTCGCCGTCGGCCTCCTCCGCCCGGCTCGAGAATGCCGCGAGCGAGCGCTCGATCCTCAAGCCGAGCGCCTGGCCGCAGGCCGGCAGCGTCGTGAGCCCCGTCCCCGTACCCTCGGCGAGCCGGATCAGTCCCGGCAAGTCGTCGCGCCGAACGGGGCGGACCACCACGTCGTCGCCAAGGACCGTCATATCCGCTCTCCCGCGCCGGCACGCATCAGCATCAATGCGCTCAACTTCGCGCGCTCGGCCAGGCTGTCCAGGCGAACGAACTCGTCCGCGCTGTGAATGGAACCGCCACGGGCGCCGAGCGTATCGACATTGGGGAGGCCTGCCGCCGCGAGGTTATTGCCGTCGCAGCACCCTCCGGTGTCCCGCCAGCCGACCGGGATCCCGAGATCCGCGCCGAGCCTCCCGACCCACTC
Organism: Arenibaculum sp.; assembly: GCF_035998295.1. Classification (NCBI taxonomy): domain Bacteria; kingdom Pseudomonadati; phylum Pseudomonadota; class Alphaproteobacteria; order Rhodospirillales; family Azospirillaceae; genus Arenibaculum; species Arenibaculum sp. The sequence goes on from NZ_DASYHS010000224.1 coordinate 59,059, forward strand.
CATCAGCCGCCGCGTAGCCCCGTCGCGCGGCTTCGGCGGCCGGTTGAATCCGCCGTGAAGCTCGGCCCGGATACCGTCCCGGTTCCGCAGGCGCCCGGTGACCGCTTCCAGCTCCGCCGCCGCCCAGCTCGCGTCGGCCGGCTCGGCGACGCGGACATTGAACCGAAGCAGCGCCAGATCGGGCACGACGTTGACCGGGCCCCCACCCTCTATCCGGCCCGGATTGAAGGTAACCCCCGGCCGGCGGCCGTTGAGCGCGTCGATCTCGCCGACCGCCGCGGCCAGTGCGGTCAGGGCGTTGCGCCCGCGTTCGAAGTCACGGCCGGCATGGGCGGCGCGCCCGCGCACGACCAGGGTGAAGTTGCCGCTGCCCTTGCGGGCGCCGGCCATGGTCCCGTCCTCCAGCGCCGGCTCGAACAGCATGCCGAACTCGGCGCCCCTGGCGGCCGTGGCGAGCACCGGCGCGGAAGCGAGCGAACCGGTCTCCTCGTCCGGGTTCAGCACGACGCGCCAGCCGAGACCACCCGCAAAGGGGCTGCGCTCCAGTGCCGCCAGTGCGTACAGCATCACCACGATACCGCCCTTGGCGTCGGCGACCCCTGGCCCGTTCAGGGTATCCGGGTCGAGGCGGCGGCAATGCTGGAAAGGATGATCGATGCCGTAGACCGTGTCGTAATGTATCGCCAGCAGCACCTGCCGGGGTGCCTCCTGCCGGCGGGTGAAACGCAGCAGGTCGCCATGGCGGACCTCCCGCGGCTCGCCATCGGCGCCGATCACGCTCACCGGCGGCAGCGGAACGCGCTCCGCCGCCCCGCCCAGCGGAGCGAAGGCGCATGTCAGCTCGTCCGCCATCCTCTCCAGGCCGGCGATGTTCGCGGTGCCCGAGCCGATCTCGGCCCAGGCTTCGACCAGTGCCGCCATTCCGCCCGCCTCGCCGTCGAGCCAGTCGAGGTACGGTCGGTATCGTGCCATGTCCGCGTCCATGCCCGGCCAGCTCCCCTCGTTCGGACCTTCTATGATTATGGCGCGCGGTTCGCCGCAGGAGCTTCCGAAGGACAGGCGCGGGACCGCGCGGTCCTGCCTCCGCGGCCCGGTGCGGCAGAATGTTGTGCGGGCGACGGGTCCTGCCGGCGACAGGCACCCGGTTGCGGGGGCGCCCCGGGTGCCGCATGGTTCACCCCATGATCCGAGCCGTGATACGGGCCTTCGGCCCAGCCCCCGAAACCGTGCGCATCGAACCCTACGAGCCGCCGCCGCTCGATGGCGGAATGGTCCGCGTGCGCATGATCGCCAGCGCCATCAACCCCTCCGACATCGTCACGATATCCGGCGCCTACGCGACCCGGACCCCGCTCCCCTTCGTTCCCGGTTTCGAGGGCGTGGGCGTCGTCGAGGCGGTGGCCGCGGACGTCACCGGGCTTGCCGTCGGCGACCGGGTGCTGCCGGTCGGCAGTGCCGGCGCATGGCAGGAGGTGAAGACGACCGAGGCGCGCTGGTGCTTCCGCGTCCCGGATGCCCTGTCGGACGAACGGGCCGCGACCGGCTACATCAACCCGCTGACGGCCTGGGTGATGCTGAACGAGCGCGCGGGCCAGGCGCCGGGCGCGAGGGTCGTCGTGAATGCGGCCGGATCGGCGATCGGGCGCATCCTGATCCGCATGGCCAACCGGCGCGGGGTCGAACCGGTGGCGCTCGTGCGTAGCTCCGCGGCACACGCGCTGCTGGAGGGGCTCGGCGTCGCGGCGGTGCTGAACTCCTCCTGCCCCGATCTGGGGGCGCGGCTCGCCGAGGCTTCCGGCGGCCGGGGCTACGATCTGGCTCTGGACGCCGTCGGCGGCGGGGAGGGGGCCATCCTCGCCCTGGCTCTGCGCCCGGGCGGCCGGATGATCCATTACGGCCTCCTGTCCGGCCAGCCCCTTCCCCCCGGCCTGCCGGCCCGACGGCAAGACGTCGTGCTGGAATATTTCTGGCTGCGCAACTGGGTACATGCCGCCGGCCGTGAGACGATGGAGCGCGGCCTTGCCGCCGTGTGGGACCTTGCCATCGACGGCGTCGCCGCCTCGGCGATCGAGGCACGCTATTCTCTGCCGGCCGTGACAGACGCCCTCGTTCACGATGGTCGGCCGGGCCGCAACGGCAAGGTCCTGATCACGCTCTGAGCATTTCCGGAAAGGAATTCAGGATCAGACCGCGGCACGGGACGTTGAACGCGTGCGGCAGGGGCGGCACCCCCGGCCGAGGACGGCGCGCCATAATGGGCGCCGTCGCGATCGTCTCGGAGATGACATGCCCGTCCTGACCGCCGCATCGGTCCTGGTGTTCGTCCTGGTCCATCTGTTCGTCGGCAAGCTCCGTCTCCTGGAAGGGGTACCGCGCAGCCGCTGGCTGTCGCTGGCGGGAGGCGTCGCCGTCGCGTACGTGTTCCTGCACATCCTCCCGGAACTGAGCCTCCACCAGCGGGGCATCGAGGAACGGGGCAGCACGGCGGACACCAGCCTGCTGGAAACCGAGATCTACGCGATCGCCCTGGCCGGGCTGGCCGTATTCTACGGCCTCGAGCGCCGCGTGCGCGGTTCGCGCGCGCAGAGGCAGGCCCGTAGCGGCGAGGACAGGCCCGAGGCCGGGGCGTTTTGGCTGCACATCAGCTCCTTCGCCGTCTACAACGTCCTGATCGGGTACCTTCTGCTCCACGGGGAGACGTTCGGCGCATGGCCGCTGGCGACCTACACGATCGCCATGGCGCTGCATTTCCTGACCAACGATTTCGGCCTGCGCCAGGACTACAAGTCCGCCTACGACCGGACCGCCCGCTGGGTGATCGCCGGAGCCGTCGTCGCCGGATGGCTCGCCGGCCTCATGGTCGAGGTGTCCGAAACCGCCGTGGCGATGCTCTTCGCCTTCCTGTCCGGCAGCGTCATCCTCAACGTCCTCAAGGAGGAACTCCCGGAGGAACGCAAGAGCCGGTTCCTGCCCTTCGCGGGCGGGGTGGCCGGCTACGGGCTCCTCCTGCTGCTGGTCGGCTGACCACCGGACCGGGCCCGCCTTGACGTCCGGCGTAATCGACGCGGGAGCCCCGCCCGTCGAGAATTCGCCGGCCCGGATGATCGGGCAACCGGAAAGGAGACCTGCCATGGCCGATGCCGTGACAATCGCCGAGCGCTACGTCGCACTATGGAACGAGACGGACCCGGCACGACGCCGCGCGCTGCTGGCCCGTGCGTGGGTCGAGGACGGAACCTACGTCGATCCGCTGATGCAGGGCCAAGGGCACGATCAGATCGACGCGCTGGTCGGAGCCGTGCACGCGCGCTTCCCCGGCCTGCGTTTCGCAGTCAAGGGGACGCCGGACGGATACGGCGATCGCGTACGCTTTTCCTGGACCCTCGGCCCGGAAGGCGGCGAAAGCCTGGTCGAAGGCACCGATTTCGCCATCCTGGACGGCGACCGCCTGAAGAGCGTGACGGGGTTCCTGGACAAGGTCCCTGCCGTCGCGTGAACCGGCCCCGCAGCCGATGGCCGAGGGGCCGCGGCTGCGGGGCCATCGGCTGCGGGGCCGCCGGGCCGTCTCCGACGGTCGGTCAGACCCTGGTGAACTCCATGATCCAGTTGGTTTCCCAGCTTTCCCCGCCGTCGGGCGAGAAGGCCTGCTCCCATCTGCAGGCGGTGGCGCTTGAACTCGACCAGAGGAAGCGAACCCGGATGGACCGGCCACGGAAGGTGTCGTCGGCATAGAAGACGCCGCGGCCGTCGTCGAAGCCGCCGACCATCGGCGGATCGAGGGCCTCGGGCATCCGGCTGTCCACCCAGTAGATGAACCATCGTCCTTTCTCGGGGTCGAACAGGCGCAAGGTCACGGCCAGGTAAGGATCGTTCGGCAGGTCGATCCGGTTCTCGTCCATGTTGCCGTTTCCGCCCAGGATCTTGCGCGCGGTCGTCGTGCCGCCGAACTCGTCCCATTCGGTGCTGCCGGTCAGCCGCTCCTCGAGCCTTCGGTGGCGTACCCGCCACTCGCCGATCAGGAAATCGAAATCGCCGGCGCCGGTCCGCACCGGCATGCCGCCGTGGCTCTCCGCCAGGCTCGTGGTGTCGTCGGGACGCGCCATCCCAGCCTCCATTCGATGAAAATGCGACGGGATGATGCATCGTCATGACTGCCATCCCATGTCAGGTAAAACCGGCTATGGTCGATTTTCATGAGCTCCGGCCGTCTCCTCTCGATCCTCCTGCTGCTGCAGACGCGCGGCCGCCTGACCGCACGCGCCCTCGCCGACGAGGTCGAGGTTTCGGTGCGGACGATCTACCGCGACATCGACCAGCTCAGCGCCGCCGGCGTCCCGGTCTACGCGGAAAAGGGACACAATGGCGGGTTCCAGCTTCTGGAGGGCTATCGTACCCGCCTCACCGGCCTCGACACCCGGGAGGCCGAGGCCCTGTTCCTCGCCGGCCTGCCGGGACCGGCCGCCGAACTCGGCCTGGGGGAGGCGATGGCCCAGGCCCGGTTGAAGCTGTTGGCCGCTCTGCCCGAGGCTACGAGAAGCGACGCCGAGCGCATCGGCTCGCGCTTCCACCTGGACCCCGTCGGCTGGTTCCGGAAGGCCGAGCAGGTCGAGATGCTGCCCACCCTGGCCCTGGCGGTCTGGACCGGCCGGTCGGTTCGCATGCGCTACGAGAGCTGGAAGGGCGAGGTCGAGCGTGACACGGACCCGCTCGGCCTCGTGCTCAAGGCGGGCTTCTGGTACCTGGTGGCCCGGGTCGGCGAACAGGTCCGCACGTACCGGGTGGGCGGCATCCTCGACATGGAGGTCGGCGAAAGGGTCTTCGAGCGGCCGGCCGGCTTCGACCTGGCCGCCCATTGGGCGCACTTCGCCAACGACTACGAGAACCGCATGCGCCAGGATCGCGCGGTGCTGCGGGCATCCCCCGGCGCACTGCGCGCGCTGGAGCGCACCGACGGCATCGCGGCGCGGGCCGTCCGGTCCGCCGGCCCGCCGGACCCGCAAGGCCGGCGTATCGTCGAGCTTCCCATCGAATCGATCGACGGCGCGGTAAGCGACCTGATCAGGCTGGGCGACGAAGTCGAGATCCTCGCCCCTGCCCAACTGCGCCATGCCATCACGACCGTCGTTGCCGCGCTTGCGCGGCGCTATGGCCTGGCTCCGTGAAGGCTTCGGCAGGCGGCGCGCCCGGGCTCCATCAGGCCTTGACCTCAACCATGATCGAGGCTCCAGAACAGTTGCTCCTCACGCGAAACTCCGGGAGCAAGCCTGCAATGAACCGCCCAACCGACATGTCGCCGGCCGACCGCGAAGGTCATGACCGGCAAGCGATCACGGCCCTGGTCGAGAGCTACCGCCTCGGCTTCGAGACGATGGATGTGGACCGGCTCGCCTCCCTCTGGGACCGGGACTACGCAGACCTGATCTACGTCGCGCTGGAAGCGGCTTCACCGATACGGGACCTGGAGGGGATAGCGCGGTACTATCGACGCGTCGCCAGGCAGTTCGAGACGGTGATGCGGATGTCGGTCGACGATCTGTCGGTCGGCATTCTCGGAGACGCAGCCTTCGCTTGGTGCACCTTCCACTTCGCGGCCGTGTTCAAGGGGCGGCGTGAGCCGCACCTCGCCGATGCCCGGGTCACCTTCGTCTTCCGCCGGTCGCAAGAGGGCTGGAGGGTGATCCACTACCATGAGTCCAGCCCCGGCCCGCTGCAGGACCCGCTGGCCAATCCGTACTGACCGCCCGGGCAGGCGTGCTATCGTCCCGACACACCCAACCCGCCAGCGCCATGCCGAACCCCTTCAAGCTCGACCGCCTCAACCTTCGTATCCTGCAGACGCTCCAGACGAGTGGACGGATCACCAACCTCGACCTGGCCGAGGCCGTGGCGCTGTCGCCGTCGCCTTGCCTCGAGCGGGTGAAGCGGCTGGAGAGAGAAGGCTATATCCGGCATTACCTCGCCGAGATCGACCTGGATGCCTGCCTGCCGCATGTGCGCCTGATGGCGGAAGTGACGCTGGAGAACCACCGCAAGGAGGATTTCCGGCGCTTCGAGCAGGCCGTCGCCGGCATCCCGGAGGTCGTGAGCTGCTACAAGATCGCGGGGCCCTACGATTACACCATGGACGTCGTCTGCCGCGATCACCTGCACTACGGCACCATGGAAGCCGGATTGCTCGCCGGCGGCTTCGGGATCGCGCGCATCCGCAGTCACGAGGTCATCGAACGCAGCAAGCCGTTCTCCGGCTTCCCGCTCGACCTGCTCACCGCACCGGATGCCTAGCCGGGGCGCAGCACGTCGCGCAGCGAGGGACGGTGGTGGCCGGCACGGCCGGTGGTCGTGACGGCCGCGGCGAGCGCGTCCAGCACCGCCTCCTGGGTGGCTTCGGCCATGGCCTCGAAGAGGCGGTCGATCCGAGCCTCGTTCAGGACGGTGACCGCGATCAGGTCGGCCACCTCGTCATGATGGACCCGGTTCGCGGTCGTGAAGCCGAGGACCACGTCGCCGCTCCCGTGCCCCCAGAAGCTGCCGAGCCTCGCCAACCCCACTCCTGCGCGGCGCAGGACGCGGCGGAGCTGGCGCGCGTCGAGCGGCACGTCGGTCGCGGCGACCACGATCACCGAGCCGCGCTCGGCAGCCGCGCCGGGCTCGGGTGCGGGCGGTGCGACGCGGCGCCCGTCCGGCAGCGTCAGGTCGCCCGGCCGTCCGAAATTGGCCAGCACCAGCACGCCGAGGTGAAAGACCCGGCCGTCCAGCTTCAGGCGACGGGAGGCGCTGCCGATCCCGCCCTTGAAGCCGAAGGCGCTCATGCCGCTGCCGGCCCCGACCGCCCCGGAGGCGAAGTCGGCATCGGCCGCCGCCAGGGCCGCCAGCGCATGCGCCTCGGTGACCGCCGGCGCCTGTATGTCGTTGAGGAAGCCGTCGTTGCACTCGCACACGACGGGATTGACGGTCGCCGTCTCCCGGCCGATGTCGGGATTGGCGGCTATGGCGTGCCGGATCAGCGCCATGGCGCAGGTGCCGACCGCGAAGGTGTTGGTCAGCAGTATCGGCGTCTCGATCACGCCCAGCTCGTCCATCTGCATCAATCCGATGCTCTTGCCGAAGCCGTTGATGACCTCGGCTGCCGCGACTGGCTTGTCCCGGTAGAGATTGCCGCGATGCGGAACGATCGCCGTGACGCCCGTCCGCACCGATCCCTCGGCCAGCGTCGCATGCCCCACCTGCACGCCCGGGACGTCCGTGATCGTGTTGCGGATGCCCGGTCGCAACCGGCCGCAGGCGAGGCCGAGCTGGCGGGCGCGTGCAACGCCATCGCCCTCTTCGGGCCAGCGGATCGGGCTTGACATCGGGAGCTCCATCGCGCGGGATCACCCGCCGGAGGATAGGGGGTAACCGGCGGCAAGAGAAGCATCCGCCGGTCGCCCGGCTTCCGTCACCAACCGTGCCGGCCGGCTGTTGAGCCCGGATCAGCGAAGCAAGGGAACGAGGTCATGTCGAACCTCCACAAACGAGCCATGGAAGCCGTCCTCGAGGCAGCGGAACTGGACATAACGCAGACGCTGAAGGAGAACGACATCCGTGATCGGCACAGCGAGGAGGCCGACGACGTGATGTTCGACGTCGCCATCCTCCACGCGTACCGGATCTTCGTGCGCATCTGCGAGCGCCAGGGCCTCACCGTCGATGCGCCTCTGTTCGCCGACATGGCCGCCGACCTCGCCGAGGAGATGGCGGCCGAGGCCGAAGGCGATTGAGGAAGGCTGCGAAACCACCCCTCCGCGGCCTGCGGCCCGCGAAGGGAACATTCCAAGTGCCACCGGGTTTCCCCGACCAATAGGGTGAGTTGCCCCCTCGACGGGCGATGAGTGCGGATCCTCCGCTTCCGTCGCTCCCGCCGGGGGCAACCGCACTCCTTTTCGACCCGAGCCTTTCCTCGGGGGGAATGCTCTTGCCTGCGGTGGTGCCCCACGTGCCGTCATCCCCCTCTTATTTCCCCAAAAACCATCGGGGAACTTTACTCCTCCCGCTCACGTTTACGGGAGAGAAGAAGAAGAGGAACCGATGCCCAAAACGATCCTGATCACCGGTGGCGCGGGCTTTATCGGATCTCATGTTGCCGACGAACTGCTGGCTTCTGGCTATCGAGTCCGAGTGCTGGACGTATTATCTGAGCAGGTCCATGGACCAGGGCAGAAACGTCCCGATTACCTCGCGGCCGACATCGAACTTCAAGTCGGCGACGTGCGCGATCCGGACGCCGTCCGCCGCGCGCTCGACGGCGTCGACGCGGTCTACCACTTCGCGGCGCTCGTCGGTGTCGGACAGAGCATGTACCAGGTCGGCGACTATGTCGGGGTGAACGACCTCGGTACCGCGACGCTGTTGCAGGCATTGATCGAGCGGCCGGTGGAGAAGCTGCTGGTCGCGAGCTCCATGAGCATCTACGGCGAGGGGATGTACCTGGACGCCCACGGCCACGAGGTGATCATCGAGGAGCGGAGCGTCGACCGCCTGAAGGCCGGGCTCTGGGAGCCCGCGAGCGGCAACGGCGGCGATCTCGTCCCGATCCCGACGCCCGAGACGAAGACGCCCAGTCTCGCCTCCATCTACGCGCTCAACAAATACGTCCAGGAGCGCATGTGCCTGCTGATCGGCCAGGCCTATGGCATTCCCACGGTTGGGCTGCGCTTCTTCAACGTCTACGGCACCCGCCAGGCTCTCTCCAATCCCTATACGGGGGTGCTGGCGATCTTCGCTTCGCGGTTGCTGAACGGCAAGCCGCCGTTGATCTTCGAAGACGGGCTCCAGCGGCGCAATTTCGTCCATGTCGGCGACGTCGCCCGCTGCTGCGTGCTGGCGCTGCGGTCGGATCGCGCCGACGGGCAGGTCTTCAACGTCTCCACGGACGAGGAGATGACCGTCCGCGAGGCGGCGCGCAAGCTGGCCGAGGCGATGGACAAGCCTCGACTGGAACCGGGCATCACCGGGAAATTCCGTGTCGGCGACATCCGTCACTGCTTTGCCGACATCCGGCGCGCACGCGAGCTGCTCGGCTACCAGCCGCAAGTCGCGCTCGAGGACGGGCTGGGCGAACTGGTCGACTGGCTCGCCGGCCAGGTCGCAGTGGATCGTGTGGAGGTGATGCAACGCGAGCTGGCGGCCAGGGGCCTGTCCGCATGACCCCGCCCACCACTCCCACGCCGGTGGGCACCGCCGACCGGCGCCCGGTCCTGGTCACCGGCGGAGCCGGCTTCGTCGGGACCAATCTGGTCGACCGCCTCGCCACCGCCGGTCACCGCGCCATCGTGCTGGACAGCCTCGCCCGGCCGGGGGTCGAGCAGAACCTCCTGTGGCTGCGCGAGAAGCACGGCGACGCCGTCACGGTCGAGATCGCCGACATGCGCGATGCCGCCACGGTCCGGCGGGCGGTGTCCCAAGCGTCCGCCGTCTACCATTTCGCGGCTCAGGTCGCAGTCACGACGAGCCTGTCCAACCCGATCGACGATTTCGAGGTGAACGCCCGCGGCACGCTCAACCTGCTGGAGGCGGTGCGCGCGCAGGCCTCCCCGCCACCGCTCGTCTTCACGTCCACCAACAAGGTCTACGGCCGGCTGGACGACATCGCGATCGAGCGGGCGGACGAGCGCTGGCAGCCGGCGGATCCCGCCTTGTGCGCATCGGGCATCTCCGAAGACCGGCCACTCGACTTCCACAGCCCCTATGGCTGCTCCAAGGGGGCCGCCGACCAGTACGTCCTCGATTATGCCCGGACCTACGGGCTGCCCGCGACCGTGCTGCGCATGAGCTGCATCTACGGCCCCCACCAGTTCGGAACCGAAGACCAGGGATGGGTCGCGCATTTCCTGCTCAGCGCGCTGCAGGGCAGCACGATCACGCTGTACGGCGACGGCAGGCAGGTTCGCGACGTCCTGTTCGTCGACGACCTCATCGAGGCGATGCTGCTCGCGCGCGAGGCGATCACCGACCTCTCCGGCCGGGCGTTCAACATCGGCGGCGGTCCCGCCAATGCGATCAGCCTGCGCGAGCTGCTGCACCTGATCGGCGAGTTGACCGGACGCCGGCCCAACGTCGTCTACGGCCCCTGGCGGCCCGGCGACCAACGCTACTACGTGTCCGACACCGGCCGGTTTCGGGCATCGACCGGCTGGCAGCCCAAGGTGGCCGTCGCAAGCGGCGTCGAGCGCCTGGCCCGCTGGCTCGCCGAGAACCGCCTCGACGGAGCGGGCACGCCGCATCAGCGGAGGGCCGCGTCATGAGGTTCGCACTGATCAATCCGGGCTGGAGCTTCGAGGGCAGCATCTATTTCGGGTGCCGGGAACCGCATCTCCCTCTCGAGTTCGGCTACGCCAAGGCACTGATCGAGCGGGCCGGACACGAGGCGGAGATCATCGACGGCCAACTCTTCGGGCTGTCCGAGAGCGACATTCGGGCGCGGGTCTCGGCCCTGCGTCCGGATTTCACCGTGATCACGACCGCTCCCAGCTATCTCTTCTGGCGCTGCGCGCCGCCGGAGCTGCGTGTTCCCCAGGCCATGGCGACGGCCCTGTCGGACATCGGCGGCACCCTGGTCGCGGTCGGGCCGCACGGGTCCACGACGCCGCGCGCCGCCTTCGGCAAGCTCGGCGTCGACATCCTGGTGATGGGCGAGTTCGAGGAGATTCTGCCCCGTCTCGCCGAAGAGCCGCTGGAGGCGATCCCCTCCGTCGTCTACGGCCCGCGCGGCGCCGCCTACGAGGACGTAACGGTCCGCGGCGGGCCGTGGGCCGGCCGCTTTACCGACCTTCCGGCACTGCGCTGGCCGGACGAGTGGGTCGCCCGTCACCACCACCATCATCATCGCTTCGACCGGGAGCCGGCAGGCCCCGGCGCCGAGGTCGAGGCATCGCGCGGCTGTCCCTACACGTGCAGCTTCTGCGCCAAGGAGAACTTCCGCGACAAGTACCGGCGCCGTCCCGTACCGGTGATCCTGGAGGAAATCGACGGCCTGATCGCCCAGGGCGTCCGATACGTCTACTTCATCGACGAAATCTTCCTGCCCAATGCCGATCTGCTGGAGGCACTGGCCGAGCGGCCGGTCGAGTTCGGCATCCAGACCCGCATCGACCTCTGGAAGCCGGACATGCTGGACCTGCTGGGGCGCGCCGGATGCGTCTCGATCGAGGCCGGGGTAGAAAGCCTGACGCCGGAAGGACGTCAGGCGCTCGACAAGAAGTGCCGGATGTCGACCGATGAGCTGACCGAGCGGCTTGTGCATGCCCGGCGCACCGTTCCCTTCGTCCAGGCCAATCTGATCGAGGCGGGTACCGACGATCCGGCCGAGGTGGAGGCGTGGCGCGACCATCTGCGCGAGCATGGCGTCTGGGCCAACGAGCCGGTGCCGCTGTTTCCGTATCCCGGCTCGCCCGACTACCGCAAGCTGTGGGGCTTGCCCGACGATCGCGCTTGGGAGCGCGCCCACGATCATTACCTGCACCACCACGTCGACTTCAGCGACATACAGGAGGCCCATCCACTTCCGCTCGACGTGCTGGAGCGCACGCCCTCGCGCCCGCGCAGGCGGGCAGGCGACGGGCCCGCGCAGTGAGGTGCGGGACGCCCGTGCGCAGGGTGCTGATGACGACCGACACGATCGGCGGCGTCTGGGACTACTCCCTGGAACTGGCGGCGGGGCTGGCGGAGCACGGCATATCGGTGGACTTGGCAGCACTGGGCGCCGCACCGCAACCCGCCCGCCTGCGCCCCATCCCGGGACTGCGCCTGTACCATCTGGACTGCCGGCTCGAATGGATGCGCGACAGCGAGGAGGACGTGGCCCGCTCGGGCGACTGGCTGCTGGCCCTCGAGCGGCGGACCCGGCCCGACATCGTGCACGTCAACGGCTTCGCCCATGCCGCCCTCCCCTTCCCGGCCCCCGTGCTGGCCGTCGTGCATAGCTGCGTGCTGTCCTGGTGGCGCCATGTCCACGGTGCCGACGCCCCGGCCGAGTGGAACGGCTATGCCGGCCGCGTGCGCGCCGGACTGGCGGCGGCCCGGCTCGTGACGGCGCCGACCCGGGCCATGCTCGAGGAGGCGCGCGCCCTGTACGGTCCCCTGCCCCACGCTCGCGTGCTGCACAACGGGCGCGACCCGCGGCGCTATCCCCCCGGCCGCAAGGAGCCGCTCGTGCTCGGCGCCGGCCGGCTGTGGGACGATGCCAAGAACGTCGCAGCGCTGGCCGCAGCCGCCAAGCACCTGGAATGGCCGGTGGTGCTCGCCGGCGCCGCCGACCATCCCGAAGGCGGCAGCATCCCGCTCGACGGCGTGCGCTGCCTTGGCGCCCTGCCGTCCGCCGAGCTGGCGCGGTGGTTCGCCCGGGCCGCCGTCTTCGCGATGCCCGCGCGCTACGAGCCGTTCGGCCTTTCGGTGCTGGAAGCCGCGATGGCCGGCTGCGCCCTCGTGCTGGGCGACATCGGGAGCCTGCGCGAACTGTGGGACGAGGCCGCGCTGTTCGTGCCCCCGGACGACGTGGAGGCCCTGGCCTCGGCCATCCGCCGGCTCGCCGCGGACGATGCGTTGCGCGACCGCATGTCGGATGCGGCACGCACGCGTGCGCGCCGCTATACTGCGGACCGGATGACCGAGGGCTACGTCTCGGCCTACTCGGACATCCTGGTGGAACCTGCTGCCGGTTTCCCCTTCGCCGGACGCGGCGCGGCCACCGCCGCTCCCGCCATCCTCCCATCCCCAGCCGAACGTTGAGCGTCATGCGCTTCGTCTTCTTCTCCCATTCGCTGGTCTCGGACTGGAACCACGGCAACGCGCATTTCCTGCGCGGGATCGTGCGCGAGCTCGTCAACCGCGGGCACCACGTCCGGGTCTACGAGCCGAAAGACGGCTGGAGCCGTCGAAACCTGCTCGCGGACCGCGGGGAAAGAGCCGTCGAGGAGTTCCGGGAGGCATTCCCGACGCTCGACTCGCATCTCTACGACCCCGCGACCATAGACCTCGACCTGGCGCTCGACGGCGCGGACGTCGTGATCGTGCACGAATGGAACGATCACGACCTGATAGCGCGGCTGGGCCGGCGGCGTGCGAACGGCGGCCGGTTCCGCCTGCTGTTCCACGACACCCATCACCGGACCATGAGCGATCCGCACGCCATGGCGCGCTACGATCTCTCCGCCTACGACGGAGTGCTCGCCTACGGCGCGGTGATCGCGGAGATCTACCGCATGATGGGGTGGGGCCGACAGGCGTGGGTCTGGCACGAGGCGGCCGATACCGCGCTGTTCCGGCCCTTGGAGGGACGCCCCGTGGAAGGCGATCTGGTTTGGGTCGGCAACTGGGGCGATGGCGAACGTTCGGTGGAGCTGGGCGAGTTCCTGCTGTTGCCGATCCGCGCGCTGAAGCTGAAGGCGCGCATCTACGGAGTACGCTATCCCGACGACGCCCGGAGCGCGCTGATGCTCTCGGGCGCCCATTATGCCGGATACCTGCCCAACCACCTCGCCCCCGAGGCGTTCGCCAGGTTCCGCGCCACGGTGCACGTGCCCCGGCGCTACTATTCCGAAAGCCTGCCGGGCATCCCGACGATCCGCGTCTTCGAAGCGCTCGCCTGTGGAATACCCCTGGTCAGCTCGCCCTGGCAGGACAGCGAAAGCCTGTTCAGGCCGGGAACCGACTTCCTGGTGGCGAGCGACCGGGCCCAGATGGAGAGCCGGCTGCGCGACGTGCTGAACGACGATGGGCTGCGGCAGAGCTTGATCGAGCATGGGCTGGAAACGATCCGCAGCCGCCATACCTGCGCGCATCGCGTGGACGAGCTGATCGGGCTGTGCCGATCGCTGGCCTCGGAAAACCCGCTGCTGATGGAGGCGCGCTGATGGCGGGGCTCGACATCGCCTTCTTCGGATCGAGCCTCGTCTCGGCCTACTGGAACGGGGCGGCCACCTACTACCGCGGCATCATCCGCGCGCTGGCCGCCGGCGGGCACCGGGTCACCTTCTACGAGCCGGATGCCTATGAACGGCAGAAACACCGCGACATCGACGATCCGCCCTGGGCAAAGGTTGTCGTTTACGGCGCCGACCCCGCGAGCGCCGAGGCCGCGCTCGATCAGGCGCGCGGCGCCGACGTCATCGTGAAGGCCAGCGGCGTAGGCGCCAACGACGCCTTGCTGGAAGCGGCGGTGCCGGCCATGAAGCGGCCGGATGCACTGGCGATCTTCTGGGACGTGGATGCACCTGCGACGCTCGCGCGCATGCGCGCCGACCCCGACGACCCGTTCAGGCGGGAGGTCGCCCGCTACGACATGGTGCTGACCTACGGCGGCGGCGCGCCGGTGGTCGACGCCTATCGCGGCTTCGGCGCACGCTTCTGCACGCCCGTCTACAACGCGCTCGACCCGGAGACGCACCATCCGGTGCCCCATGACCCGCGCTTCGCCGCCGACCTGACTTTCGTCGGAAACCGCCTGCCCGACCGGGAACGGCGGGTGGAGACCTTCTTCCTCGACGCGGCGGCACGCCTGCCCGGGCACCGGTTCCTGCTCGGCGGCAGCGGCTGGGCCGACAAGCCGATGCCGGCCAACGTGCACGACCTCGGGCACGTCTACACCGCCGACCACAACGCCCTGAACTGCTCCGCGCTCGCCGTGCTCAACGTGACCCGCGACAGCATGGCCGAGACCGGCTTTTCGCCCCCAACCCGCGTCTTCGAGGCGGCCGGGGCCGGAGCGTGCCTCGTGACCGACGCCTGGGAGGGTATCGACTTGTTCCTGGAACCCGATCGCGAGGTCCTCGTCGCGCGCGACGGGGACGAGGTGGCGCGGCACGTCGCCTCCCTCACTCCCGACCATGCGAGCCGGATCGGCGAAAGGGCACGCGCCCGGATGCTCGACGAGCATACCTACGCCCATCGCGCCCGCGAGGTCGAGCGGCTGCTCGCAAGCCGGGGGGCACAGGCGACGGTGCGGCCATGACGGATCTCGTTCTGGAAGCCAAGGCCAGGATCAAGCTGGACATCGTCTTCCTCGGGCTCTCCATAACCTCATCCTGGGGCAATGGACACGCGACGACGTATAGGGCGCTCGTAAAGGCGCTTGCACGGCGAGGCCACCGGGTCACGTTCCTGGAATGCGACAAGCCCTGGTATGCGGAGAACCGGGACCTGCCGGACCCGCCCTGGTGCCGCCTCGGCCTCTACGGCGACCTGGACGATCTGGCCTCGCGCTACGGTGCGCTCGTCGCCAAGGCCGATCTCGTCGTCGTCGGCTCGTTCGTGCCCGACGGCGTGAATGTCGGCGCCTGGGCGATCGAAACGGCACGCGGCCTCGTCGCCTTCTACGATATCGACACTCCGGTGACCCTGGCGAAGCTCGTCCGCGGCGACACCGAGTACCTCACTCCCGCCCTGATCTCCGAGTACGATCTCTACCTGTCCTTCACGGGGGGACCGACGCTCGACCGGCTGGAGAGCGAATACGGCGCCGCGATGGCACGCGCCCTCTACTGCTCGGTCGATCCCGACGACTACTTCCCCGGGACGGCGCCGGAGACGCTGGACCTCGGCTATCTCGGGACCTACAGCCCCGACCGCCAGCCCAAGATCGACCGGCTGCTGATCGAGCCCGCGCGCGCTTGGCCGGAGGGACGGTTCACGGTGGCGGGACCGCAGTACCCGGCCGGCATCGAGTGGCCAGCCAACGTCGCCCGCATCGACCATCTGGCGCCGGGGGAACATCGGCGCTTCTACAACGCCCAGCGTTTCACGCTGAACGTGACGCGGGCGGACATGGTGGCCGCCGGCTGGTCGCCGAGCGTACGGCTGTTCGAGGCGGCCGCCTGCGGCACGCCGATCCTGTCGGACTGGTGGGAGGGTCTGGACGCCGTGTTCGAGCCGGGGCGCGAGATCCTGGTGGTCGATGGAACCGAGGACGTGCTCCGACATCTGCGCGACCTCGGCGAGGAGGACCGGCAGGCGCTCGCCAACGCGGCCCGGGCTCGCGTGCTCAAGGGCCATACGGCCGCCCACCGTGCCGCCGAGCTCGAAGCGTATGCGGCCGAAGCGTTCGCGACGACGCGCAGGCCCGCGAGCACGGCCTGACGCCTACACCCCTTCGCGCAGCCTGACCGCACGCGCCGTGCGCGTCAGGACACCGATGCGCTCCGGGGCGAGGTCATGCTGGAGCAGCGGGATCAGGGTTCCCGCCTCGATGAGGCACTGTTCCTCGAATGTCGCCTTGAGACGCTCGAAATCCGTGTACCACAGGCTGGGGTCGCCGAGATCCTGATCGTTCGACCGGTCGGCCCGGCGGGCTAGGTCGGCCGCAAGCTCCGCCACCGTCGCCTGACGCTCCCGGACGTCGGAGAGCGCCCCGGGGTTCTCAAACGTCCCGTCGAGCGCCGGGAGAACGGCTTCCTCCATCATGGCGCCGTGCGCCCGCCACAACCGGACCAGATGCGAGAGGGCCGCCTCGCGCTCCGCCGTCGCCTCGAACGGGGAATTGCCGGCGACGGCGAAGATCTCCCGCCCGGCCTCGTGGTCTTCCCTCATCAGATCCGTGATCAATGCCGTCCTCCCGAGCTGGCCGTCCCGGCATTGGAACCATCGACGGTGCCCGGGGTTCCGGCCGAACTCAGCGCGATCCGCCGCCGTCGGGCGTCAGCACGGTGAAGCTCGACATGTCCTCCTTCGTGCGTTCGTCCTCGGGCAGCTTGCCGCGCACGAGAAAGCAGACGTTCTCCGCGATGTTGGTCGCGTGGTCGCCGATCCGTTCGATGTTCTTGGCCACGAACAGCAGATGCGTGCACGGCGTGATCTGCTGCGGCGATTCCATCATGTAGGTCAGCAGCTCACGGAACAGGCTCGTGTAGATGGCATCGATCTCGGCATCCCCATCGCGCACGGCCAGCGCCTTCTCCATGTCCTGGCGGACATAGGCGTCGATCACCTCGTGGACCTGGGCGCCGGCCAGCTTGGACATCCGCACCAGCGACTTCATCGGCCCGGCGGGCGGAAGCTGGCTCAATGCCATCGCGCGCTTGGCGATATTGCTGGCGAAGTCGCCGACACGCTCGATGTTGTTCGCGATCTTCAGGGCCGCGACCACTTCCCGGAGGTCACGCGCCATCGGCTGGCGCAGCGCCAGCAGCCGGATGGCCTTCGCCTCGGCATCGCTCTCGGCCCGGTCGATCTCCGTGTCGCGCGCGACCACGGCCGCGGCGCGCTCGTCGCTGCGCGTCGCCAGGGCATCGACTGCCGCCGCGAGCTGCTCCTCGGCGAGCCCGCCCATCCCGGCGATCGTCTCGTGAAGCGCCGAAAGCTCGGCATCGAAGGCGAGAACGGTGTGACGCGCCATGTCCTGGAATCCCTTCGTCGTGTAAGCAGGGATATAGCGGATTTCACCCGCGGGCGCACCGTTGACGGGCGACCAGCCCCATGGGCCGCGTCTGCAAAAGCTGGACAAAGCTCGATCGGGGCAGCCTAATTGGAACGAATCCTCGGGGGCCGTAGGTACAGGGCACGAAATGACGCCACACGAGCTCGTCGCCATTCTCGAGAAGCACGAAAGGTGGCTGAACAAGCGGTCCGGGGGCGGTCGGGCCAACCTGGCCATGGTCGACCTCCAGGCGATGCACCTGGCCGGCGTCAACCTCCAATCGGCCAAGCTGGCCGGCGCCAATATGACGGGCGCCGACCTCACCCGAGCCAATCTCAGCTACGCAGACCTGTTCGCGGCGCATCTGGTACGCGCCGACATGTCGGGATGCAACTTCTACCGGGCCGACATGCGGGGTTGCCATATCCGCGGCGCCAAGCTGAAGGGCGCCATTCTGCGCGAGGCGGATCTGCGCGGCGGCGCCCTCATCGACCGGAGGTCCGACGCCTCGTCCCTGCAGAGATCCGATCTCCGCGGCGCCGAGTTCGACGACGCCCTCCTCGCTCGGGCCAACCTGTCCGGCGCCGACATGGCCGAGGTCAGCATGGTCGGTTCGGACTGCCAGGGAGCGCTGATGACGGGCGTCAATCTCGCCGGCGCCAATCTCAAGGGCGCCAATCTCAGCAAATGCGATCTCAAGGGCGTCAACCTTGCCGGCGCCAATCTCTCGAACGCGGTGCTGCGCGACTGCAATCTATCCGGGGCCATCCTGTCCGGCGCGACGCTGCGCAACGCCGACCTGCTGGGCGCCCGGCTGGAAGGGGTCGACCTCTCGACGGCGGACTGCACCGGGGCCAACATCGCACGTTCCGCGGAGAACTTCTCACTGAAGATCCAGCGCAACCTCGAGCTTCATTTCTCCTGGATCAATACCAACGGAGTCACCGGTACGCGCGCCGAACTTTCGAGCGAAGACCTGTCCCACATCGATCTGGCCGGCGTGAACCTGAGCGGTGCCAATTTGCGCGGCATCACGCTCATCGGCGCCAATCTGAGCGACGCGCTGCTGGTGATGTCGGACATCTCGGGAGCCGACCTGCGCGAGATCAACTTCAGCAACGCGACGCTAGACGGCAGCAATTTCCGGGGCTCCGACCTGAGCGGCGCCCGCCTCGACGGTGCCGAACTGGGTTCCGTCGACATCAAGGGGCCGAATGGCCGGCCGACCGGCCGGATGTGGCCGGCGAACCTGTCCGAGACCAAGCTGGTCGGCGCAAGCCTGATACGGACGAACCTGCGCAACGCCAACCTGTCCGGCGCGGATCTCAGCTTCGCCGACCTCACCGACGCGATCCTGATCGACGCGAACCTGACCGGCGCCAAGCTGGAGGGCGCCACTCTCGACGGCGCGGCGATGCCGGCCGTCGCACCGGACGAGGAAGACTGACGGGCGGCCGTATCCTCATCCCTCCGCTCGGCACCGAAGCCGGTCAGGACGTCAAGCCGCTCCCTCGTCGGTACCCAGGTTCTCCATCATCCGCTGAAGCGAAGCCAGCGTCGTCGCCAAGTCCTCCTGCGCCACGCCGCGTGTCGCCAGCAGATTCACCTCGTCGGCGCAGGGAAGCAGAACCGCCCGCAGTCCGCGGCCCTTGGGCGTGAGATAGATGTTTACCTTGCGACGGTCGTGCGGGTTCCGGACCCTCTCCACCAGGCCACGCCGCTCCATGCCGTTGAGAGCCGTTACGGTGGTCGGTTCCATCATGCCGACGCGTTGACTCAACTCGCGCTGGGTCAGGCCGTCCTCCTCCCAGAGCGCACGCAGGAAGAACCACTGCCCCATGCTGACCCCATGGACTGCGATCTTCTGCTGCAGGGCCCTCGCGAATGCACGGTGCAGGTCGCGCACCAGATAGCCGACAGGGAACTCCTGACCGCCGGCACCGCTCCCATGGGACCGGTCCGGAGCGAAGACGGGCCCGCGGCGCAAGCTGTTCGAATTTCCCGACATCTAGTCTTTCTCTCGCGCATCCGTGACACCGGCCATATGCCGGTACGAGGCCCCGTGCGACACGGCACCACGGCCGACGTGACGTAGTAGTCCCGGCGGCAGCGAAACCTTAGGGCGAACCGTTAGGTTAGATTTGCCCCTAACCTCATGAACTGGCAACACAATTGTAAAATCCTTCGTCGCAACACGAAAGGATTCGGCGCCCGAAACATATCTGAGCTGCATTCTGAGCACCCACCTCGCTGAGCTGCCCGCAACATCCGGGCGAAAGGTCCCGTCGGGCACCGCATGGACTGTCGACCAGTCGTTTTGGTGCAAAGCCTTAACCCTAGACCGTAAATTGTCGATTAATTTCCCTAAAATTGGAATACCATGGCTTTCGGTCCAACCTGCCGACAGCGAGCGAAATCGATTCCCCTTTGAGGCATGGGCGGAACGCCCTATCTACGGGTCCCCGGGAGTGTCCGAGCACATGAGGCCCGAATGAGAAACGTCACGCTTGCCGCCACCCAGATGGCATGCACCTGGGACCGGGAGGAAAACCTGGCCGGCGCCGAGCGGCTCGTCCGCGCCGCCGCATCCAAGGGCGCGCAGATCATCCTCCTCCAGGAACTCTTCGAGACGCCATATTTCTGCAAGGACCAGAAGCAGGAGTATTTCCAACTCGCGGCCCCCGCGGACGATCATCCATTGATCGAGCGCATGGCCGCGCTGGCGGCCGAACTCGGCGTCGTGCTCCCGGTCAGTTTCTTCGAGCGCGCGCACACCGCATTCTACAACTCGCTCGTCGTGATCGACGCGGACGGCCGGAAGCTGGGCCTGTACCGGAAGTCCCACATTCCCGACGGCCCCGGATACCAGGAGAAGTTCTACTTCAATCCCGGCGATACCGGATTCCGCGTCTTCAGAACACGCTATGCGACGATCGGCGCCGCGATCTGCTGGGACCAGTGGTTCCCCGAGACCGCGCGAGCCATGGCCCTGCAGGGCGCGGAAGTCCTCCTCTACCCCACCGCGATCGGCTCGGAGCCCCAGGACCCTTCGCTCGACAGCCGCGACCACTGGCAGCGCGTGATGCAAGGCCATGCCGGCGCCAATCTGATGCCGCTCGTGGCCAGCAACCGCATCGGCACCGAAGGCGGCGATTCCGGCAGCATCACCTTCTACGGTTCGTCCTTCATCGCCGGGCCGCAGGGCGAGAAGGTCGCCGAAGCCGGCCGCGACGAGGAAGCAGTGCTCACGGCGACCTTCGACCTCGACCGCCTGCGCGCCGCGCGGGCCTCGTGGGGCATCTTCCGCGACAGACGGCCGGAGCTGTACGGCGCGCTGCTGACGCTCGACGGCAGCACGCGCCCGGGCGGCTGAGGCTCACGCCGACATAAGAGGGTAATAAGCGGCGTCTTTGCGCGCCTGGATTGCGGAATACCGATTCTGCCGGTATCCTCGCATTCCATGGAATGCACGAACACCTTCCTCGCGATCCTCGCCGCGATTTTCCTCTCGGCCCTGACTTGGCCCTCGGCGGCCGGCCCCCTTCGTGCATCCGAGCCGACGCCTCTGGAACTCGACTACGCGCGACGGGCTGGCGAGCCGCTTTCCCTGTTCGGCTACGAGACGTTCTCGGTGCCGCCCGGCGGCGGGGATCCTCCGCTTGGGGCCGTCCAGGACGACCACCGGCTCGGCATTGGGGACGAACTCTCCGTGACCTTGCGCGGCGAGCATGTTTCGTCCGGGCGCCACCGCGTCGGAACCGACGGGCTCGTGACCATCGCGCCGTTGCGCCCCGTCGCTGCCGCCGGCAGGACACTGGGCGAATTCAAGGCCGAACTCGAGGCCGAGACCGCGGCCCGGCTGCCGCACGCCGAGGTCTTCGTGACGCTGACGGCGCTGCGGCGGATCAGCGTCCTCGTGATGGGGGCCGTCGCCCGCCCCGGTCGCGTCGAGGTCAGCGGCCAGTCGAGCATCCTCGACGGCCTGCTTGCCGCCGGCGGGGTGACGCGCCACGGCAGCCTGCGCCGCATTCGTCTTGCCGCCGGTGACGGGATCCGCGACGTCGACCTGTACGATCTTCTGGCCGAGGGCGGCGGGAATGCGATGGACAGACTGCGGGACGGCGACAGGATCGTGGTACCTCCGCTCGGCCCGACGGTCGCGGTGGCCGGCAACGTCCGACGTCCCGGCATCTTCGAGCTACCGGAACCTGCCGCCGGGACGACGGCCGCCGACGCGCTCGCCCTTGCCGGAGGCCCCCTGCATCCGGGCCGCCGGGACCTCCTCAGCCTCACGTTCGGGCCGGACGGACAGGAAATGGCTCTGGATGTCGGTGACGCCGAGACAGCCGTCGTGCGGGATGGCGACGTCCTGATCGCGAGTACCGTCCGGTCCGGACGCCGAGGCGCCGTTCGGGTCGACGGCCGGGTGGCGGTGCCGGGCCTTCAGCCCCTGGAAACGGTGTCGAGCCTTCAAGCCCTGGTGGAGACGGCCGGGCTGCGTCCCGACAGCTATCTTCCCTTCGCGGTACTGGAGCGAACGGACCCCGCCAGCGGTACCCGGACGCTCGTCGCGGTCGATCTCGCCGCGGCGCCGGCCGGGGCGCGGGACCTGCCCCTCGCCGACGAGGACACGCTGGTCGTGCTCGGCACCGAGGAGGTCGCTTTCCTCACTTCCGATCCCGTCCTCGACCTCATCGCCGGCCGGCGCATCGGGACGCCGACCGGCTGTGCCGGCCTGACCGTGCTGGCGCGCCGCCTGGCGTCCGGGGCCCCCTCGGCACTCCCGACCAACCCGCTCGGTCGGCTCGCCGGCGAACTCGCCCCCTCGGGGCAACCTTGCCCGGTCCTGCTCGATCGATATCCGGATGTCCTGTCCTTCGCCCTCGACCATGCCGTCCTGATGCGGGCGGGCGTGGCCCGCCCCGGCTTCTATCCCGTAGCCGGCGCGGCAGCGGTCGACGATCTGGCGCGCGCCGCCGGTGTATCCGGCTCCGACTCGAAGCTGGCAGTCACCACCGCCGCGGGGCGGGCTGCATCGGACAGCGACTTCGCGCGGCCGGGCGACGTGGTCGAGCCTGCCCAACCGGGCTACGAGCTCGCGGGACATGTCCGGTACCCGGGCTGGCGACGCCTCTCGCCGGGAACGACGCTACGCCAGGTTCTTGGCGACGGCACGGGGCTCGAGGACGGGGTGTATCCACTCTCGGCCGCCATCGACCGTTTCGATCGGGCCACGCTCGCACGCCGCGTCATCGCCTTCGCCCCGGCGGACGTCGTCAAGGGTCGCCTCGATTTGAGACTGGAGCCAGGGGACCGCATCGTCCTCTTCGCCGCGGACGACATCCCCGAGGTCGAGGGAGAACGCCCGACGGGATCGCTCGGCGAGGAGCCCGAGATTGCGGCGGCGCTGGCCGAGCGGACGGTGGAGATCCGCGGCGCGGTTCGCCGGCCTGGTCGCTATCCCATCGCCGGACCGGTCGCCCTCGGCGCGCTGATCCGTCAGGCGGGGGGCTTCGCGGCCGATGCCGATCCGAGCCATACCGAGGTCACGTCCACATCCCACGGGAGCGGAGCGCACGAACGCCGCACCTACGATCTCGGGCTGCCCGGGGCGGGTACCGCCGAGATCGACGGGCCGGCGGTCATTCGCATCCGGCACAGGGACGAACACCCCGTTCGCACCGTCTCCATCGACGGCGAGGTCCGGCATCCCGGGAGCTACGAGATCGTGGCCGGCGAGACGCTGGCCAGCCTGCTTGGACGAGCCGGCGGCCTGACCGACGAGGCCTATCCGGCCGGAACGGTGTTCCTTCGAGAGGCGAACCGGCGCCAGGAAGCCGACGGGTTCGCCCGAACGGCGTCCGAGATCGATCGCAACCTCGCCCTCGCGCTCGCCGGACAATCGCCTCCTTCCGTGGGCGAAGTCGAGGCCATGCGTCGGCTGGCGGCGGATCTGCGCTCGGTCCGCCCGCTCGGCCGCATCACCGTGGAAGCCGACCCCACGATCCTCGCGTCGAAACCGGAACTCGACATCCTCCTTGATGCCGGCGACCAGGTGATCGTTCCGCAAAGGCCCCTCACGGTGACCGTGTCCGGAGAGGTTCTCGCTCCTGGTCATCTCGGCTTCACCTCCGCGAAGACCGCCATCGACTACATACGCCAGGCCGGCGGCACGACGCGGGAGGCCGATGATGGACGAACCTTCATGATTCTGCCCGACGGCAGCGCTCAGCCTCTCGCGGTGTCTTTCTGGAACCATGAGCCCGTCTTCGTCCCGCCGGGAGCCACGATCGTCGTCCCGAGAGATCCCAAACCGTTCGACCTGCTCGATGTCTCTTCCAGCATCGGGTCCGTGCTCGGAGAACTCGCACGGACGGCGGCAACCATTACGATCCTGTCGCGCTGATGCCTGTTCCCGCCCTTCCCTCCCGTGATGATGGCGCCCTGTCGATGGGCCCCGAATCGGAGCTCGATGCGGTCGCCATGCTCACCGTCATCACCGTCGTGCGCAACGACCTCGCCGGACTGCGGTCTACTCACGCAAGTCTAAGGTCTCAAACGTGCCGCCGCTTTACCTGGATCGTCGTCGATGGTGCCTCGACCGACGGTACGGCGGAGTATCTGAAACGCCACCATGACGAACTCTTCTGGTGGTGTTCGCAACCCGACGGCGGTATCTTCGATGCCATGAACCGGGGGCTGGCAGCGGTACGAAGCAATTACCTGTTCTTCCTCAACGCCGGTGACACGCTGCCGGAGCCGAATACGCTCGCCCGCGCCCTAGCGCGGCTGGAGGCGGCCGACTGGCCTGATCTCGCTTATGCCGATGCACTGGAACGCACTGCGGACGGCCCCATCTTTCTCAAGCGCTCGCGTGCACCTGCGTGGATCTGGTACGGCATGTTCACCCACCATCAGGCGATCTTGTACCGGCGCGGCGCCTGCCACGGCATCGACTTCGACACACGCTATTCCATCGGGGCCGACTACGCCTTCACCATCGAGGCCATGGCCCATGCGTGCACTCTTCTGAAGCTCGAACATCCGCTTGCGATCTGCGCGCCTCCGGGACGCTCAGCCGAGTTCGCCGAGATTGGCAGGCGTGACCAGTGGCGCATCCGAAGCCGACTGCTCGGTATCCCCCAGTGGTGCTGCGCAGCAATTGCCTGCTTCCAGATGGCCGCCTGGACGGTGCGGCGACTGGCGCCCGGGCTCTTTCATCGCTTTCGATTTGGCGAAGCCTCGGCACAGCTTACGCCCGTAGGCCACGGAAGGACTGGCCACCCCGAGGCGGGAACCGTCGTACACCCCCCGCCCTGGGTTGCGGCCAGAGTGAGGGCACACACGCACAGGGGGTTGACATCCGGCTCCGGATAAGTTCTTTTGAAAACTAAACTTTAGCACCGCGCTTGAACGCGGCGCAGGCAGTCAGGGGTCGAAAATGAAGTCCAGGAAATCCTTACCCGTCACTGCGAACACGGTATCGCGGCGCGGCGAAGGGCCTCATCCCATTGACATCCATGTCGGAGCCAGGCTTCGGCTGCGCCGTACTCTGCTCGGGCTCAGCCAGGAGAAGTTGGGAGAGGCCGTCGGCATCACTTTCCAGCAGTTGCAGAAGTACGAGCGGGGCGCCAACCGGATCAGTGCCAGCCGTCTTTACCACTTGGCGCAGGTGCTCGACGTGCCCGTCGGCTTCTTCTTCGAGGACATGCCGATCGGTCAGCCCGCAGCAGAGGGCGCGCGTGTCGTCCAGTTGCCGACCGAAACCGACGAATTCGAATCCATGGCGAAGCGGGAAACGCTCGAGCTGGTCCGGGCCTACTACCGTATCGGCGATCCGAACGTTCGTCGGCGGGCTTTCGAGCTGATCAAGGCGCTCGGCGGCGAACGCGACGACGAGGACTGATAACCGCCTCCGATCAGGCCTCCGGTTCCCGGGGGGAGGATGCCGGCCTTCCACGCCTCCTCGTCCACCCTCCGCGACCCAGTCTTCCGGTGTGGCCGGCGATCGCCGCTGCAGCTCCGGCCGCGACTCCCGCGGCCGCGGCCAGCGGCAACACGAAAACGGGGTTCGGCCAGTCCGGGAGGCTCGGCGCTCCCGGTGGTTCGACGATATCCGCCGCGAAGGGTAGCCCCGTCTCGATCGTCAGAAGCACGCGCTCGTGACCGTGCAACATGCTCCCCAGCATGCGACGATGTTCCTCCTGCGTGACCCGTTCGAGGCGAGCGCGAAGAATGTCGGCCTGCCTTGCAGCCCGTCTCGCCACCTCCGCGCGCAAGTTCGCATCCGCGTCGCGGTGGAGACGGTTCAACAGCGCCAGGGCGAAGGCTCGATCCCGATGGCGGTAGACGATCCGGCGCAGCGGCGTCTCTCCAACGCGTAGCACCTGAACCTCGTCGCGCAGAAGATCACCCAGCTGGCCGGCATCCGGCGGACTCCAGGCCGCCATTCCGGCCAGCCGCCGGAACACCCGCCGCAGCCGCGCACCCAACCCATCCGGTGGTCGCCAGCCGCCCGACGCCGCGTCCCAGGCGACAGGGAACACCGCCCTCATCACCGCCGGGTCGGCCGCGATTCCTTCCGCTACCGGCGAGCCGACCACCGTCGCCAGGAACCGGTCGTATAGGGTGAAGACCTGGCTCCCCGCTGGTTCCTCCGTGTCCCGGACAGGCGATCCGGCAGCCGGCCCGACGACCATCGTCGCGGTGTAGCGCGGTTCGACCGACCGAAGCCATGCGAGCGCAGCGAGAACGGCGGCCGTCGTCGCGATCAGGACGGCACGGCGCCCGCGCCAAACCCGGGCCGCGATTTCGGAAAGGGCCGGCTCCCCCGACCATTCCACGTCAGCCATTCGCCGTCCCCCCTCCTGCCTCGGCGCCCTCGCTCCTGAGCCGAGCGATTTCGTTGACGAGAGCGACGAAGCGTCTGGTCTCGCGCTCGACGGTGAACTCGGCATGGGCACGCCGTGCACCGGCACAGGCGGCAGCCCACCGCACGCGATCGCCGGCGAGGCCACGTATGGTTTCCGCAATGCCCGCCACGTCATCAGGCGACAGGACCGCGCCCGCGCGCCACCGCGTCACGGTCGCCGCCGCGCTGCTGCCGGCCGGCCCGAGGAAGAGGCAGGGCCGGCCGACGGCGAAGGCGCTGGCGACTTTGCTCGGCACGAGCATGCCTTCCGCCGCTTCCGCCATGGCCGCGACATGGAGATCGGCCGCTCCGAGCAGAGCCCCGACCCGCTCGGCAGGCTGAAACGGCAGCATCAGGACGTTGCCCGAACAGCGGGCCGCCACCAGCCTTTCGACGCGCCGGCGGCCACTGCCATCGCCGACCAGCAGGAAGGTAATCGAGGGCGCAGAGTCGCATGCCATCATCGCCGCCGCCTCCACCAGGGCGTCCAAAGGATGGGCACGGCCGAAGTTTCCGGCGTAAACGACCAGGAAGCGACCTTCCAGGCCAAGCTCCACCCGCAGACGCGTGGCACCGGCGGCATCCTCGCGCACGGCCGGATCCGACCAGTTGGGTATCACGCGGACCCGGCCCGCCGGCATCTCCGCCTCGAGCCTTCTCGCCATGCAGTCGCCGACGGCAACGACGGCATCATGCCGGGCCAGCGATCGCCGCATGAGGACATTGGCGACGGCCATTATTCCCGGCGGCAGGGGGCGTCCGACGACCGGCAGAAGGTCCGGATAGAGATCATGGCACCAATGCACCAGCCCACAGCCGCGAAGCCTGGCCAGCAACGGCCCGAAGACAGCCAGCATCGGAGGGTCGGTCATGGTGACGACGATGTCGTGGCGGGGGCCGTGCAGGGCCGCCAACGCGAGCAGCGCGAGCGCCCTCGCGCGCGTCCTCCCACCCACTCTACGTACCGTCACGCCTTCGGGAAGCTCCACAGGTCCGCTTCCGGCCGCCAACACGCGGACGCGCCAGCCGGCACCCGCGAAGGCACCGGCAAGGTCCGCGAGACACCGGCCGGTCGCACCGGCATCGGGAGGGACCACGCGGTTGATGAAGAGGATGGAGCGCCGATGCATGAAGCCGCCCTGAGCATACGGGCCGCATGCTATCGAACTACATCGCCGTTTTCACTCTTGAATTGAGCCGCCTTCCGCATCGGGCCATCGTCAGCGAGTACCAGGATCGTCAACAGCAACCCGTAACAGAGATACTTGTAGCCGGTATGCACGATGCCGCCGACGAGAAGCGGCGCGACGACCGCAAGCCCGAGAGCCAAGTCCCGGCGCAACGTCCGCAGCATCTTCGGCAACAGGCATGCAGCCCATGCGCCAGCGGCGAAGACGCCCGCCAGGCCGGATTTGAACAGCAAGTAGCCAGGCAGCCCGTGCGTATAGGACACCCACCAGTCGCCGACCGCGGGATTGCGCAGCAGCGCGCCCCAGCCGGCGCCGAACAGGATACCGTCCCAGGTCGCAGCGACATGCCCGACGACGGCGGTGAGTTCCACAAGGCGACCGTTGGTGCCGAACATTTCGGTCTTCACGACGAATGCCCTCGTCGTCAAGGAGACCAAGTCGGGACGCATCCATACGGCCAGCCCGACCGCCGCAAGCGCGCAGGTACCCGCCAGGCGGGCCGAGCGCCACTGCCACGCGAATGCCGTCAGCAACGCGGCCACAGCGGTGAGGGAAGCCGAGCGGTTCACCTGCAGTATCGGCGCTGCAAGGCAGAATAATCCGGCAGCGGCGAGAATTGCGGCTCCGGGCCAGGCCGACAGCCGGTGCGCGAGCCGAAACCCGACGGCAGGCAGCCAGATGGCCGCGAACAGGACCGCGGGGTCGTTGGGCAGGTACCGCTCCGGCGCGGTTCCGGCCGGCGCTCCGGGCAACAGCCATCGTGCCGCGATCAAGACACCAGCGAGTGCGAGCGCCGTCGCGAGCGCACCCACCGCCCTCGGGCCGGCGCGTGCAAGCCCCGGAGCCAGGAGTAGCGGCAGGAAAAGGAAGCCCAATGGGACCACATCCCGGATCACGTCGTCCAACGCGTGCCCGGCCATGACGCCGCGCAACAGCGGGATCCAGAACAGCCAGGCGAAGCTGGCGGCGCCCACGACGACCCAGGCAGGGCCGGCGGCACACAGCATCGCGCCGGATCCGAGCCGGAGCATAGCGCCCATGCCGGCCGCCGCTACGAGACAGATGCCGACGGCCATCTCGGCTGGGCCGAACGTCTGGGGTGCCGGAAGACCGAACGCGCCGTGCAGAAGGATCGCCGACGCGAGCAGGACGATCCTTGCCTGATCATTGCCCCCCGGATGGACCGCACTCATCGGGCGTCGGTTCAGCAGGCCGTGGAACATGACGTCGGTTTCAACGGCGTTCCGTGGGAGAGGGGATGGAGCGCGGGTTCGCCGACGCTTCGTGCCCTTATCCCACGCGGCCGGTGCCCCTGCCAGGGAAAATCCGTCGTGTCGGGGAGCGCGTCGACGGCCGGAACGGAAATGACGTTTGACCGCTCGCCGACCAATGCCGATAGTGCGCGACGGCCCGGCGGCGAAGAGGTTCGCGATGGATACCTACCGTTTCCGACCCGGCGACACGCCGGTTCTCCTCAGCATTCCGCATGGCGGTACCCGGATTCCGCCCGAGATCGCCGCGCGAATGACGGAGGCGGCAAAATCCGTTCCGGACACGGACTGGCACCTCGACCAACTCTACGCCTTCGCCGCCTCGCTCGGCGTCGGCATCCTCGCCGCCGACTTCAGCCGATACGTCGTCGATCTCAACCGTAGCTCGGACGGCACCGTCCTCTACCGGGGAGCGGACAATACCGAACTGTGCCCGACGACCACCTTCGAGCGGGAACCGATTTACCGGGATGGCGAGTTCCCGGACGACCAGGAAGTGAGGGCGCGGGTCCAGACCTACTGGCGGCCCTATCACGAGCGGCTCGATGCCGAGCTGAAGGCGCTCAAGGCCCGTTTCGGCGTCGCGGTGCTGTTCGACGCCCACTCGATCCGGTCGCACGTGCCGCGCTTCTTCGAAGGAAAGCTGCCCGATTTCAACCTCGGCACCGCGGAGGGCGCGAGCGCACCTTCGCACCTGTCGGGACGCCTGATGAACGTCCTTTCCTCGGCAGACCGATACAGCGCCATCCTCGACGGCCGGTTCAAAGGAGGGTACATCACGCGTCACTACGGCAGACCGGCAGAGAAGGTCCATGCGGTTCAGCTCGAACTTGCGCAGGCGACCTACATGGATGAGGAGCCGCCGTTCCGCTATCGGCCCGAGGCCGCCGCCGAGGTAAGTTCCATCCTCGAGCGCTTCGTCGCGACCCTGGTCGACTGGGCATGGAACAACGCTGAAGGGCGGCACCGCCCAGCGACCGCCTAG
>NZ_DASYHS010000154.1:0-38181 GCF_035998295.1 Arenibaculum sp.
GATGCTGAGCCAACTCCAGAACCTGATGGAGAACCTGCGGGCGGGGACCATGGCCCAGATGCAGCAGGGCCAGAACCCCGCGGGCGAGATGATGCAGGAGCTTCAGGAGTTGTCCCGGCGCCAGCAGGAGCTGCTCGACCAGACCTTCCGCGAGGCGCAGGGCCAGCAAGGGCAGATGCCGGGGGAAGGGCAGATGGAAGGGCAGATGCCGGGCCAGATGCCCGGGCAGATGCCGAACCGGCAGGGCCGCCAGGGCCAGGGCCAAATGGGCCAAGGCCAGATGGGCCAGGGCCAGATGCCGGGCGGCGCCGAGCAGCAGGAGGCGCTTCGCCGCCAGCTCGGCGAACTGATGCGGCGCTTCGGCGAGGCCATGGGCGACATACCGGGCCCGCTCGGACGGGCGGAACGCGCGATGCGCGATGCCGGTGAAGCGCTGGGCCAAGGCCAGCCCGGAATGGCCGTACCCCCGCAGACGCAGGCACTCGACGAACTCCAGCAGGGCCTGCAGTCGATGGCCGAGCAGATGGCGCAACAGATGATGGGACAGGGCCAGCCGGGTCAGAGCGGGCCGAACGGGCAGCAGCCCGGGCAGCAGCGCAGCGGCACGGGACGCGACCCGTTCGGCCGGCAGATGCCCGGCTTCGGCTGGAACGACACCGACAGCGTGCGCATCCCCGAGGAGGCCGAGCTGCAGCGCGCGCGGGAGATTCTGGACGAGCTGCGGCGCCGGTCGGGCGAGTTCGCCCGACCGCGCCACGAGCTTGATTACATTGAGCGGCTGTTGCGTCAGTTCTGATCGGGAACCCGCGGCCCCCCGACCATGGAAGTGAGCCCATGCCGCAGGAAGAATATCCCCTCTCCCGTGCAACGGGAGAGGGAGGGGCCCAACCGAAGGTTGGGAGGGTGAGGGCAACGCCCGCAGACCTTCACCTTCCCAGCACTACGCGGCGGAGCCATTCCTCTCTCGCAGGCGTGGGAGAGAAAATATTCAACCGCCCTGGAAAGTGATGGAGATCTCGCTGATAGCCGGCTCCGGGTCCGGCAGCATGGATTCGAAAGTGGCGATCTCGCCCGGCAGAAGGCTCGGCCGCGACGGCGTGATCGGCCAGTCGCGGACCGCCTGCTGCCCGGCATCGAGTGCCACGGCATGCAGCGTCGGCACCGCCCGCTCCCGATCCGAAACGTTGACGATCTGGCCATGGATCACGAGCTGGGTCAGGCCGTCCTCCGCACGCCTCTCCGAGCGGACGTTGCGCAGTTCCAGCCCCGCGGCAACCGTCTCGACCGGCAGTCCGACCGTGTCGTAGAGGCGTGCCGCCGCCGGCCAGGCGGCCACGACCTCCTCACGCGCGACGACGGCGCCCGCCGTCAACCCGCCCGCGACCAGCAGGACCACCACCCACCAGGCCGCGGCGGAGCGCCGGCCGCGCCCCGAAGAGACCGCAGGCAGGTTCGAGCCCGGGGGGATGGGCCGCAATTCCTCGTGCCGCGGTTCGGTCCGGACCGGCCGCGGCATGTCGGGCGGCGGCGCCTGCATCCAGCTCTCGCCGCACTTCGCACACCGCACCATGCGCCCGGCGACGCCCAATGCGGACGGATCGACCAGATAGCGCGTCGAGCAGGCTGGGCAGGTGAGGATCATTATTCCTGTAATATAGATGTGATCGACGCATCCTGTCTTATAGAAACTAAAGAGGTATTAAGCAAGGCGAGGCTCCGATACCGGAACACCGAGCGAAGGCGTGGACGGTGGCTGCCCCGACATGGCATCCTCCGCGTCGCCGGGCCGCCGGAACGAGGGTGGGGGACGAAGCCCCGGGGATGTGGTGAGTTGATACGCTTCGAGAACGTCGGCATGCGCTACGGAACCGGGCCGGAGGTGCTGCGTGACATCAGCTTCACGCTCCAGCCGGGCTCGTTCCACTTCCTGACCGGGTCGAGCGGCGCCGGCAAGTCGTCGTTGTTGCGCCTGATGTACCTCGCCCAGCGGCCGTCGCGCGGCCTCGTCACCATGTTCGGGCGCGACATCGCCACCCTGGCCAGGGAAGAGCTGCCGGCGCTGCGCAGGCGCATCGGCGTCGTGTTCCAGAACTTCCGCCTGCTCGACCACCTCTCGGCCTTGGACAACGTCGCGCTGCCCCTGCGCGTCGCCGGCGCGCGGGAGCAGGAGATCCGCGACCACGTTGCCGAGTTGCTGCGCTGGGTCGGCCTCGGCGAGCACCTGCAGGACCGTCCGCCGACGCTCTCGGGCGGCCAGCAGCAGCGCATCGCCATCGCGCGCGCCGTCATCACCCGGCCGAGCCTCCTGCTCGCGGACGAGCCGACCGGCAACGTGGACGATCGCATCGGCATGCGCCTGCTCCATCTCTTCGACGAGTTGAACAAGCTCGGGACGACGGTCGTGATCGCCACCCACAACGAAGCTCTGATCGAACGCTTCGGCCATCCCCGACTGGTGCTCGACAACGGACAGCTGACCCGAATCGCTTCGGCCACGGTCTCCGCCTGATGCTGGCGCCCCGCTACGACCTCCCGCTCGGCACCGACGTCACGGGGCGGTTCCTGCCTTGGATCATCGCCGTGATGGTCTTTCTGGCGACCCTGGCCATGGCCGGGGCGATGGCGGTTTCCGGGCTTGTCGACCGGTGGGATACCGGGCTGTCCGGAACCCTGACGGTCGAGGTGGCCCCGCCTCCCGGAGCCGACCCGGCGCTGGGGATCGAGGAGGCGGTGGCGGCGGCGCTGGAGGTCCTGCGCTCGACCCCCGGGGTGGCCGCCGCGGAGCCCCTGTCCGCCGGCCAGACGCAGAAACTGCTGTCGCCCTGGCTGGGAGAGACGGCCCTGCTCGAGGACCTGCCCGTGCCGGTGCTGATCGACGTCCGCCTCGACGCCACGGTCGACCTGGACGCGCTGGCGGACCGCCTTGCCCGCGCCGCCCCGGGGTCGGTGGTGGACGATCATCAAGCCTGGCTGGACGACCTGCTGGGGCTGGCACGGGGGATCGAGCTGCTGGCGGCGGGGGTCGTGCTCCTGGTCGGCGGCGCCGCGGTCGGCGCCGTGGTCTTCGTCGCCCGCGCCGGGCTTGCGATCCACGCCCAGGTCGTGGAGCTGCTCCACCTGATGGGGGCGCCGGACGCCTATGTCGCGCGCCAGTTCCAGCGCCACGTCCTCGGGCTGGCGGCAAAGGGCAGCTTCGCCGGCGCCGCGCTGGCGCTGCTCACGCTGCTGCTGTTCGGTTTCGCCGCCGGCGGCCCCGGGTCCGCCGCCCTGCTGCCGGCCATGGCGCTGTCGTCGGTACAGTGGATGGTGCTCCTTGCGGTGCCGCTGCTCGCCTCGGCACTTGCCGCGGCCGCGGCACGCTTCACCGTCCTGCGCGCGTTGATGCGCCTGCCATGAGCCGCGCGGTCACAACGGCCAGGCTCCGGATACCACCGCCCCGGGTGGGC
This sequence comes from Arenibaculum sp., assembly GCF_035998295.1. NCBI lineage: Bacteria > Pseudomonadati > Pseudomonadota > Alphaproteobacteria > Rhodospirillales > Azospirillaceae > Arenibaculum > Arenibaculum sp. The sequence goes on from NZ_DASYHS010000154.1 coordinate 3,447, forward strand.
TGGCTGCGCGCGGCGGCGGCGGTCCTGCTCTCCGCCGCCGGGATCTGGCTGATGGGCCTGGTATGGTTCGCCGAGCAGATCCCACGCAACAGCGAGACCCACCCGGGCCCGACCGACGCCATCGTCGTGCTGACCGGGGGCAGCGAGCGGATCGTCACCGGCGTCGGCCTGCTCGGTCGCGGAGTGGCGCACAAGCTGCTGGTCTCCGGCGTCCACCAGGGCGTCGACATGGGAGACCTGCTGCGGCTGCTGAAGTTGCCCCCCGGCCATCTCGAATGCTGCATCGTCCTGGGCTATGCGGCCGGCGACACCGTCGGCAACGCCGCCGAGACGGCGGCCTGGATGCGGGCGGAGGGATACCGGTCCCTGCGGCTGGTCACCGCCAACTACCACATGCGCCGCAGCCTGCTCGAATTCCAGATGACGATGCCCGACATCCAGATCGTGCCTCATCCCGTCGTGCCGGACACGGTCCGCCTCGACGGGTGGTGGCAATGGCGGGGGACGGCAAGCCTGATCGTCGGCGAATACAACAAGTTCCTGGTGACCGCCATGCGCTACTGGCTGGCCCGGACCTTCGGGCCGGCGGGAATCGCTTGACGGCGTCCGCTCCCGCGTGTCTGGTCTGCGCCGCCGTTCCCGACGGGGGCGCATCCGACAGCTCAGCCGGACCCACGCATTGACGACCCTCGCCCGTTCCCTGCTGTTCAACGTCGCCTTCTTCGGCTGGACCGCGCTCGCCTGCATCGGCCTGCTGTGGATGCTGCTGCTGCCGAGGGCGCGCATGATCCGCGTCGTCGCGTGGTACATGCGGACGATCCACTTCCTGGAGCGGACGATCGTCGGCATCGACTATCAGGTGAAGGGACGCGAGCACGTGCCCACGACGGGCCCCTATCTCCTGGCGGCCAAGCACCAGTCCGCCTGGGAGACCATGAAGCTGCACCTCCTGGTCGACGACCCTGCGGTCATTCTCAAGAAGGAGCTGACCTACGTCCCGATCTGGGGCTGGTACGCGCGCAAGGCACGCATGATCGCGGTCGACCGCGGAGGGCGGGGCCGGGCCGTCTCCTCGATGCTGGCCGGCGCGCGCGCGGTAGCCGCCGAAGGCCGCCCGATAGCCATCTTCCCCCAGGGGACGCGGACCGCGCCCGGCACCTGGCGCGCCTACCGCGCCGGCATCGGCATCCTTTACGAGGAGCTCGGCCTGCCGATCGTGCCCATGGCGCTCAATTCCGGCCTCTACTGGCCCCGGCGCGGTTTCCGCAAACGCCCCGGCACCGTGACGGTCGAGTTCCTGCCGCCGATACCGGCAGGGCTGCCCCGCGAGGAGGCGGTGGCGGCCCTGATCGCCAGCCTGGAACAGGCGACCGACCGCCTGGTGACCGCGGCGGGCGGCCCGGCAACCGAACGGCCGGCGGACGCCCCTCTGGTGGCGCGCCGAAGCAACACCTGAGCGCCGATGGCTGTGGAAAAATCTGTGGATCGGCGCCGCGAGAAATAGGCAGTCCGCGCCGTCATCCCTCCGCCGGGGCAACCGCGCCCCGCGGTCCGGACGGACCGAAACAGGAACGTTTTCCTTGACCCGGCGACATGATGGGTCTAACATCGGCGTCGCGCGGGTGTTCCGGCCCCCGGCCCTGCCGCGCGTGCCCGGAGCGGAGTTCATCATGCCCGCAGCCGCAGCCATTTCCCGACAGATCTGGGATATGAAGTACCGGCTCAAGACCCTCGACGGGACGCCTGTGGACAAGTCGGTCGAGGATACGTGGCGCCGCGTGGCAGGCGCGCTGGCGGCCGGCGAAGACGACCCGGAATATTGGGAGCGGCGCTTCTACGAGGCGATGGAGGGTTTCCGCTTTCTGCCCGCCGGCCGCATTCTCGCCGGCTCGGGAACGGGGCGGGCGGTGACCCTTTTCAACTGCTTCGTCATGGGAACGATCCCCGACGACCTGAGCGCCATATTCGACCACTTGCGCGAAGCGGCGCTGACGATGCAGCAAGGCGGCGGCATCGGCTACGACTTCTCGACGCTGCGTCCGCGCGGCGCCCCGGTGCGCGGCGTCGGGGCCGACGCGTCCGGGCCGGTCTCCTTCATGGACGTCTGGGACAGCATGTGCCGGACGATCATGAGCGCCGGTGCGCGGCGCGGCGCCATGATGGCGACGTTGCGCTGCGACCATCCCGACATAGAGGAATTCATCGAAACGAAGCGCGAGCCCGGCCGGCTGCGCATGTTCAACTTGTCGGTCCTGGTGACCGACGCGTTCATGGAGGCCGTGCGCCGGGACGCCTCCTGGGATCTGGTGTTCGCCGGCACGCCCCATCGCACGCTGCGCGCCCGCGATCTGTGGGACCGCATCATGCGCGCGACCTACGCCTATGCCGAGCCCGGCGTCATCTTCATCGACCGCATCAACCAGCGCAACAATCTATGGTATGCGGAAACGATCTCGGCGACCAATCCCTGCCTCACCGGCGACGCCTGGGTACAGACCTCGGACGGGCCGCGCAGGGTGGCGGAACTGGTGGGCCTCCCTTTCTCCGCGATGGTCCATGGCCAGCCGTTCCCGTCGGCTCCCGAAGGCTTCTTTGCGACCGGAGTGAAGCCGGTCCTGCGTATCGTCACGAAGGACGGCTTCGCGTTGCGCGCCACCGGCGACCATCCCGTGCGCACCGTCGCCGCCGGGTTCCCCCACCGCGTCGAGACCACCTGGACCAAGGCCGGCAACCTGAAGCCCGGCGCCGTCGTCGTCCTGAACGATCACGGCGAGGCCGCGCATTGGCCGGGCACGTACGGCGAGGCCGAGGGATACCTCGTCGGCCTCCTGGCCGGAGGCGGCGCATCGGAGCCCCTGGTCCCGGACGTGAAGTCCATCGCCGCCGCCCTTGGCGTGACGCCGGAGGACAAGACCATCACGCCCGCGCTGGAGCGCACGTCCAGCGACTTCCATCGCGGCTTCCTGCGCGGCCTGTTCGACGCGGATGGCGCGTTGCTCGGCCATCACGCCAGGGACACCGGCGTCCGGCTCGCGCAGGGCGGCCTCGATCGCCTCCAGGCGGTCCAGCGCATGCTTCTGCGCCTCGGCATCGTCGGGCGGATCCATGCGGACCGGGGCCCGTCCGAGGAGAAGGGCGCAGACGAGAGGCACCCGCGTTCCGCCCGGCACGAACTGCTCGTCACCGGTGCCGACGTCGCGCGCTTCGCCGCGCGTATCGGCTCCGCCGACCCGCAACGGCAGGCGCGGCTGGCGGCGGTCCTGGGAGGATGGGACAGCACCCCCAGCCGTGAACGGTTCCTGTCCGAGGTCGCGGCCGTGACCGAGGATGGAACCGAAGAGGTCTTCGACGTACGCATCCCCGAGATCCACGCCTTCGATGCCAACGGCCTGCTCGTGCACAATTGCGGAGAGCAGCCGTTGCCGCCCTACGGCGCGTGCCTGCTCGGTTCGATCAACCTGGCCTCCCTCGTCCTCGACCCGTTCACGGCCGACGCCCGGCTCGACCTCGACGCGCTCGACGACATCGTCCCGGTCGCGATCCGGATGATGGACAACGTGGTCGACACCTCGCGCTTCCCGCTGCCCCAGCAGGAAGCGGAGGCGAAGGCGAAGCGGCGCATCGGCCTCGGCGTGACGGGGCTTGCGGACGCGCTGATCATGTGCCGGGTGCGCTACGGCAGCGAACCCGCGGTCGAACTGACCGGAAAGTGGCTCGCAGCCCTGCGCCGCGCCGCCTATCTCGCCTCATCGGCGATCGCGGCGGAAAAGGGGTCGTTCCCGCTCTACGACGCGGAGCGCTATCTCGACGGCGCCAATATGCGCACGCTGGACGAGGACGTGCGGGAGGCGATCCGCCGCCAGGGCATCCGCAACGCGCTGATCACCTCGATCGCGCCGACCGGCACGATCTCGCTGCTGGCGGGCAACGTCTCGTCCGGGATCGAGCCCGTCTTCTCCTACGCCTACACCCGCTCGGTCCTGCTGCCCGACGGCACGCGCCGCGCCGAGGAGGTGAACGACTACGCTTACCGGTGTTTCCGGGATCTGTTCGGCGACGAGGCGCCGCTGCCCGACTATTTCGTCGATGCCCAGTCGCTCGCGCCGGGCGCGCATGTCGTCATGCAGGCCGTCGCCCAGGATTATATCGACAGCTCGATCTCGAAGACGATCAACTGCCCCGAAGACCTGTCTTTCGACGCCTTCAAGGACGTCTACGTCCAGGCCTACGAGATGAACTGCAAGGGGTGCACGACCTACCGCCCGAACGCGGTGACCGGCGCGGTGCTCTCGGTCCGACGCGAGCAGCCCGAACCGGAGCAGCCCGAACCGGAGCAGCCCCCCGGGCCGGCCCTGGAGCGATTGCAGGACGGTCCGGTCGCCTACATGACGGACCCGCTCGACCGGCCGGAGGCCCTGCCCGGCCGGACCTACAAGCTGCGATGGCCCGAGAGCGACCACGCGATCTACATCACGATCAACGACGTCATCCAGGACGGCCACCGCCGTCCGTTCGAGGTCTTCATCAATTCCAAGAACATGGAGCACTATGCCTGGACGGTCGCACTGACGCGCATGGTCAGCGCGGTGTTCCGCCGCGGCGGCGACGTGTCCTTCGTGGTGGAGGAGTTGAAGGCCGTCTTCGACCCGCGCGGCGGGCAATGGATGGCCGGCCGCTACGTCCCCTCCTTGCTGGCCGCGATCGGCGAGGTGATCGAGCGGCACATGCAGGAAACCGCCGAGGAAGTGCCGACGGCCGTTCCTCCGGCCCCGGAGCCCGACACGGGCCCGGCCGTCCGCATCCACCAGTGCCCGAGATGCGGCCAGCCCGGTCTCCTGCGCCAGGAAGGCTGCGACCTCTGCTCGAACTGCGGGTATTCCAAGTGCGGTTGATGCCGGACAGAACCGCACGTCGATAGATCGGCTTCCGGACGTACCGCAAGCCGCAGGCCAAGCGAGGCTTTTGGCGAGCATTTTAGGAGAAATACTTTCCCTTTGGTTGCGTAAGGCCGTATCCGCGGGATACACTCCACGAGGAGAGAGCCTAGCCGGCAATCAGAGGACGTACCCGTGCCGAATGCACCGCTGCTGTTCGTCCTCCCCGAATGCCGGGCGTCGATCACCGGCGGCAACCTCTACAACGAACGACTGGTCAAGGCTCTCGTCGCGCGGGGCCGAACCTGCCTGACGATGGACTGGCCCGAGGCGGCGGCATGGCTGACGGCAGGCCGGCCAGCAAACGTCCTCGTCGACAGCCTGCTGATCGACCGCCTGCCGTCTCTGCGCGCGCGCAGCCGCGCGGGTCAACGCCTCGTCCTGCTCACTCATTTCCTGCCGAGCCTGGATCCGACGGCCGACGCTGCGGAGCGGCTGCACCGGAGACGGCGCGAAACGGCGCTGCTACGTCACCTCGACGCCTTCGTCGTGCCCAGCCCCTTGGCCGAGCGCGCCGTGATGGAGCGGACCGGCGGCGGCCCCGACGTGCCGATCCTGGTATCGCCTCCGGCGCTGGGCTTCCGGCCCGAACCGCGAGCCGTCCCGACAGGTCCTTTGCACGGCCTCCTGGTCAGCAATCTTCTTCCCAACAAAGGGGTGCGCGAGTTCCTGCTCGAACTGGGTCGCCAGGTCCGGACGGGCGATCGCTTTCGCATCGAGATCGCCGGGCACGACGACCTTGATCCCGCCTACGCCGCATCGTGCCGGGCCGCCGTGGCGCAGGCGCCGGCGCTGCGGGAATGCGTTGCGTTCCTCGGCGCGGTGCCGCCGGATCGCATTGCCCGCCTGTATGCCCGCGCTCACGTCTTCATCTCCGCGTCGGGCTTCGAGTCCTTCGGCATGGCGCTGCAGGAGGCAAGGGCCTGCGGCTTGTACATTCTTGCCCGCGACGCCGGCAACGCCGCCGCGCATCTCGCGGGGAGCGCCGGCCAGCTCGTTCCCGACGTCGCAACCCTGGCGGGGGCTTGTGCCCGGCTGATCGCAGGTCCCTTCCCCTCGCCGGAATTCGAGCACCTGGACCACGCCGACACGCCGAGACCGGTTTGGTCCGAGCAGGACTGGACCTGGAACGCCGCCGCCCGGCGTCTCGAGGCGTTCGTCGCCTCCGTCGTTCCAGCCAGCATCATGGAAACCGCACACGTTTAGATTGTTTTACATCCATGAATAACCAAAGTACGATACCGAGAAAGAGAGTTGCGAATATCGGTTGCGGGTCCGCCGAATAATTCTAGACTACCCCCGGTTTTGCTCGGCAGCGCTCCCCAGGTTCCAACGGATGGCATGCCTTGCAGCCTCGAACCAGGATCACCATGGGAAGGCTCATGACCGACATCCGATCCAGCCGCGTCCGCCGACTGGCCGCGACCTGCCTGCTTGCCGGCACGGCGCTGGCCGGCGGCTCAGCATCGGCACAGGCACCGACGATCACCGTCCAGCCGGCCGTGCCGAGCGACATCCCGGGCGGCGCGCCCGCAGCCGATCTTCAGGCGGCCGCGGCATTCGCCTGGCAGGAGTTCATCGCGCTGAACTGGCCGGCCCAGCCCGTCACGGGCGTGCCGAATGCCTACAACCGCGACACGCCCGACACCAATGCGAAGTTCGGCCAGGGTGCCGCGGCCTCGACCAACACGGTGCCTCTGGTCTGGCAGACCTACCGCCACAAGGTCGAAATCCTACCCGGCACCACCGGCGTGCCGTCGAACTATCCTACCGGCGCCGTGCCGGGCCAGGGTCCGCTGAATACGCAGCTGCCGCCGGGCGCTTCGCTGACCGCACCCGACTTCGGCTACAACACGCAGCCCCAGTACAACTATGCGGTCTACGCCGATCCCAACTCCAACACGATCCCGGTCGTGACCGGCGCCTGCCAAGGCCAGTCGACCGGTGACCCGACCTCCTGGATCAACCTGGACGAGGAAAGCGAGATCTTCCTCGACCACATGTTCGCCGGCGCCGCGCCCGGCCAGGGCCAGGACCAGCAGTTCCTGTTCATGGCCAAGGCCAACCGGAATCACTACGCCTATGTGGTCAACCCGAAGAGCATCGGCGGCACCCAGCTGATCGACGGCTTCTGGAATCACGACTTCAACGGCGACCAGACCGACAATCCGCTCTACAACAAGGCACTGGACAACTTCACCGCCTACATGAACGCGGTGCTGGCGGGCAATCCGCAACCGCTCGCCCAGCCGGCCGCACAGTTCCCCGCGGGGACGATCGAGACGAAGTCGGCCTGGCGCCGCCTGACCCAGGCGGAACTCGACAGCGGCCAGTTCCACGTCAACAAGGTGCGCTTCTACGAGCTGCTGCCGATGGGGCCCAGCGGAGTGCAGCAATATTGCTGGCGCCAGGAGGCCTGGGGGCTTGCCTCACTCCACATCATCCAGAAGACACCGAGCGCACCTTATTTCATCTACGCGACCTTCGAGCAGGCCAACACCATCGAGACGGCGAGCGGGCAGCCGGTCGAAGATGCCGACGGCAACATCATCGTCCAGAATCCCGGTCCCGCCTTCGACCTGGGCAACGGGCAGACGCTCTCGGTGACGCTTGCGACCGCCGAGAACCCCAACAACGAGGCCTACGATCCGATGACGGCCAACTGCCAGCCAGGCAGCCGGCTGTACTATCAGAACGTCCCGAGTCCGACGCCCCAGGGCACGGTCTGCCTGAACCAGCGCGCCCACCCGATCCCGTCCGACGTGATCGCGGCCAACAAGGCCGCCCATCAGGCGATTGCGCAGTACAACTCCGCCAACGGGATCACGGACTCGCCCTGGCCCTACTACAAGCTGGTGAACGTCCAGTACAAGCCTGTCGACAAGCCGCCGGGAGTGATCCTCGATCAGGCACTCAACGGCGTGCTGCCGTCGACCTACTACCAGTCCAACATGCTTCTGGAAACCAACTATAACCTTCAGTTCTTCAGCGGGCGGCTGGTGTCCGAGGCCCCGTCCTACGGCACGCTGATGAGCGACTTCAACCCGATCGTACCGCCCGCGACGACCGGCACCCCGTTCAAGAACACGTTCTTCCTCGAGAGCCCGAGCGGCGTGCCCGTCAGCACCTACAACATGGGCGGCTGCATGGGTTGCCACGGCAACGCACAGGTGGCCGGCGCCGATTTCAGCTTCATCCTGAACGTCGGCCGCAACGATGCGCCCGAAGGCCTGGCGCCCGACGGCACCCAGACCACCGCCCAGTCGCTGGCGGCGCAGAAGGACAAGGTCGAAGGCCTGCGCTGATCGCGAAAACGTCCTGAGGCCGCTCCGCGCGGGCGGCCTCCTTCTCTGCAGCGGGCGGCATCTTGCCCCGGATCCCCCTCGTTTCCATCCTGATGCCGGCGCGCGACGCGGCGCCCTGGATCACCGGGGCGATCGACAGCCTGCTGACCCAGACACTGGCCGACTGGGAGCTGGTGCTCGTCGACGACGGCTCGACGGACGGCACCGCCGACATCGCGTCCCGCTTCGCCGACGAGCGCCTGACCCTGCTGCGCAATGCCGTAGCCCGGGGTCCGGCCCGCGCCCTCGACCAGGCGCTGGCCGTGGCGCGCGGTCGTTTTCTCGCCCGTCTCGACGCCGACGACATCGCCCTGCCCGAACGCCTCGCCCGGCAGGTCGCATTCCTGGAACGGCAGCCGGAGACCGGCGTCTGCGGCAGCGACATGACCGTCTTCTCCGACGGCGACGCAAGCGCCGTGCACTGGCGCTATCCCACCTGCCCCGACGATCTGCACTGCGCGCTGCTGGCGACCAATCCCCTGTCCCACCCGACCGTCATGATCGTGCGCGACCGGGTGCCGGCGCAGGAGCTGCGCTACGACCAGGCCTTCACCTGCACCGAGGACTTCGACCTCTGGGCCCGCCTCGCCGGAGCGACCCGGTTCGCCAACATCCCCGAACCGTTGGTCCGCCATCGCCGCCACGCGACCAATGTCAGCCGGACCCGCTTCGCGACCCTGCTCGCCGAGAGCGACGCCATCCGCGCCCGCCTCGTGCGCGCGCTCGTCCCCGATGCGAGCGCCGACGATCTCGCGCTGCACAACCGGCTGCTGCCGCTGATGAGGCGCGGCGCCGATCCTGCCGCCGGTCGGGACGGGACCGAGATCGGGGCGCTCCTGGATTGGATCGCCCGTTGCGAGGTGGAACTGCGCGGCCCCCTGCCCGAGGACGCGCCGCGACTGGCCGCCCGTTGGTTCACGCGTCTCCGCGACGCCAACCGCCGGGCGGGGATCTACCCGCCGGCCGCGCTCGACCGGCTGCTCGAGGCGGAACTGGGGCGGTTCTCCCCCTCCGGTGCGTAGTCCGGACCCAGCTTCTCGACCAGCAACCCGCACAAGTCGCCGAGGTGACGGACCATGACGACGGGGCGGGCCGGCAGCAGTGCCGCCAGAAGCCGGTGAGCCGCCCGCGCACGGGGCGGCAGCCGCGCCTTCAGGATCTGTTCGCGCCAGCGGATCTCCGGTGCGAACGGGGCGAAGCGCAGGACGACCGTCGGCGTGCCGGGACGCAGCGCCTCGCGCAGGAGCACGCCGCCCCATCCGCCCTGCCGCACGACCGTCACGCGCACGCGCGGGTGCCGCCAGTCCTCGGTCTCCCAGGCGAACTCCGCCGCCACGAAGACATCGATGGCGGCGGACGGGAAGGCTTCGAGCAGGATCTCCATGCCCTCGCGCCAACGACCGAACGCGGCTCCCGCGATCACCGCGACGCGACGGCGCGCCATGCGTCCGGCAAGGAAGCGGCCGAGCCGGCGGCGCACGCGCCGCAGGTCGTCGCGGTCGGGCGCCAGCTCGGATGCCGGGGGAAGCGGTCCTGCGGGAAGCCCGTCCAGGCGGAAACCCGACTCGGCCAGGCGGCCGGGCCGGCCGGCCGCCTCCACCGCGCGCCGGCGCAGGTTCGGCTCCATCGCCTCCACCTTGAACTGGGACGCGAAGACGCCGACCATCCGCAGCTTGTCGGCGAAGGTGCCGGTCACGTCCTCCACATCGGGGACGAGGCGCAGGCCGGACGCCGTCAAGGCGGCGACGACATGCGCGCGCTGATGCGGGAAATACGTCCCGTAGGGGTGGTCCTCGTACAGCAGGACCGGCACGTCGGCGAAGCGGTCCCGGTGCGCCGCCAGCATCGCGAGCCCGGCATCGCGGGTCAGCCGGTGGTCGACATGGCCGCCAAGCCCCAGCGGCAGCCACAGCTCCGCGGGGTCGAGAGACAGCACCGCGTCCGCCAGCAGCGCCGCCGCGCGCCCCACTTCGGCCGGCAGCGGAGGAAAGGCGAGGAAGGCGGCCAGCGCATCGTGCAGCCGGACGAACGCCCCGGGCGACCAGTCCTCGGCCGGACGGAACCGGAGCGGTGCGTCGGCCAGCGGCAGCGCCACGTGCTCGGCGCCGGCCAGCGCGGCCGCAAGGCGGGATTCCGCCAACCGGAGCTCGGTCACCCGGTCGGCATCGAAGAAGTCCCTTCCCAGGCTCCAATAGCAGCTGACATTGGACTGCCGCGTCAGCGACAGGACGATCATGCGCCGCGACCCGCGCCGGTTCAGCAGCCGCCCGCCGACACTGAGCGCCGCGTCGTCCATGTGCGGCTCCACCACGACGAGCGGCCGGCCCGTCCCCGGCATGGCCCGCATCGCGGCCCGCGGAACGAACTCGACGATACCGGCGGCATGCCAGGCATCCAACGCCGCGCGCGCTCCCGGAAATCGCCGCTCCAACCCGTCGAGGCCGGCTTCGCCGTCGACCGCCGCGAACAGCGCGGCCGAGGGCGGGTCGAGCACCAGGGCTGGCCGGCGGGAAATCAGGAACGTCACCGCGAGGCCCCGCAGGTGGAACCCCGGCCGGACCACGACGACGCGATCCTCCTGCGCACCCTCCATCACGACAGCCCTCTCCCAAAAAGGGTATGACTATGACATTACTTTCCCTACGGTAGCATACATAATCGGGAAAGCAGCCATGGACGGGAGCGGCGACATGATCTCGCAGCGAGAGGTACAGGACTGGTTCGACGGGATCTACCGCGACCGGGGGCTGAGCTACCTGCGGCCGTTCGAAGCGTATCGCATCTTCCTCGACCTCGTCGCCGCCCGCGCGGGCGAGCGGCTGCTCGACATCGCCTGCGGGCCGGGGCTGCTGTTGCGCGACGCCGTCGGCCGCGGCATCGATGCGCATGGCATCGACATCTCCGAGATCGCCGCCGCCATGGTGGGCGACCAGGCGCCGGGCAGCGTCGTCTCGGTCGCGAGCGCCGAGGCGCTGCCCTACCCCGACGCCAGCTTCGATCTCCTGACCTGCATCGGTGCGGTCGAGCGCTTCCTGGACCGCGACCGGGCGCTGGGGGAGTTCCGGCGCGTTCTGCGGCCCGGAGGGCGCCTGTGCATCATGGTCCGCAATGCGCGCACCCTGTCCTGGCTCGGCCTGAGCCTGACCGGCCGGCGCAACCGCGCCGGACACCAGGATGCCGATACGCTGGAGGGGTGGACGCGGCTTCTGGGCGCCGCGGGCTTCTCGGTACGCCGGGTGCTGCCCGACCTGTGGGCCTGGCAGCGACTCGGCATCGTCCGCCCGGGACGGCCGGTCGGCGGGCTGACGCGGCTGATGCCGCTGCGTTTCGCCAACGAGTTCATCTTCGTCCTGGAAAATCGGCCTTGACCGGCATCGCCCTGCTCTACGACCGGCTGTCCCGCTGGGTTCTGCTGGCCGACCGGTTCGGCGGGAGCCGGCGAACCGGCCCCCCCGCGATGCACAAGACGCTGGCGGAGCCCGGCGCCGCACCGCGCCGCCGCCTGTCGCCGCACCACGTGGACCTCGCGGTGCTCGATGCGCTCGGTCCGCTCGACGCGCCGGCCGTGCTCGACGTCGGCTGCGGGTTCGGCGCATCGGCTCTGTTCTGGCGCTCCCGGGTCGGCGGCCGTTTCGACGGGCTGACGCTGAGCCGGGTCCAACTGCGGACGGCACGGCGGTGGGCTCTCCGGCTGGGAGCCGCGGATGACTGCCGCTTCCATCTCCGCAGCTTCCTGGACCCTCTCCCGGGTCCCTGGGACGTCGTGCTGTCGATCGAGTCGCTGGTGCACAGCCCCGACCTGGCGGCCACTTTCAAGGCTTTGGCGGCGGTCCTGGGACCCGGCGGACGCCTCGCGATGGTGGAGGACATGCCGGCCGACGGGTTGTCCGGGCCGGCCGCCGCGGCCGCCGCGGCGCTCGCCCGCCACTGGGGCGGCCAGCCGATTCCGACCGAGGGGGAGTTCCGTGCCGCGCTGCGGGGCGCCGGCCTCACCCTTCTCGCCGAGCGCGACCTGACGGCGCTCGTCGATCCCCGGCCGCCCGGCGTACTGGACCGGGAGGAAGCCCGGTTCTCGCGCCTGCGCCGGCTGCCGCTGCCCGCCGTCGCCACGGTGGTCGACGCCTATCTGGGCGGCATCGCGCTGGAACGGCTGTACCTGATGGGCGCGGTGCGCTACCGCCTGCTGGTGGCCGGCAGGGCGTGATCGGGGAGCACCGCTGCGAAGCGCAAGCCGCCGCGCAGCATCCCCGCTCCCGCTGCCTGTCCGACGCCGTCCAGGCCACGCAGCAGCATCGCCAGCGCCGGATGCATGTCGCCACCGGGCACGAAGCTCCAGTGATCGATGCGCTCGACCCGGAAGCCGGCCGAACCGAGCACCGTCTTCAGCTCCGCCGCCGTCAGGAAGCGGTCCGACGACAGGTGCCTCGTCTCGAGCGCCAGCAGCGGAGCGAGGTTCCTGTACCAGAGATAGCCGCCATTGGGCGTAAGGCCGACGAAGCGCCCGCCCGGTTTCAGCACCCGCGCGACCGCACGCGCCACCGCTGCCTGGTCCACCATATGCTCCAGCGATCCGACGCAGTAGACGACGTCGACCGTGGCATCGCCGAGCGTGGCGAGTTCCGTACCCTCGTCCACCCGGAACCCTATCCGGCCGGTTCCGCCGAGCCCTCCGGCCGCCAGCCGGGCCCCGGCGCTTGCGACCATGGCGGGAGAGAGGTCGATGCCGATGCCCCGGATGTCGGCGTCCCGTCCCAAGCGCTCCGCGAGCGCCAGCAGGTGGATGCCGTCGCCGCAGCCGATCTCCAGCACGGTGTCGCCCGGCCGAAGCCGCGCCACTTCGGCCAGAAGACCGACGCGATAGGCGAGTAGGCGGGCGGGAGAGCCGTGCTGCTCGACGTTCTCCGGGGCGAAGGCGTCGAAATGGGCCCGGATGTCCTCCCGGCCGCCGACCGTCCTCGTCCTCAGCCTCCGCCATCCCCCCGTGGTCATGACGGACCGCCGCATGCCCGGATCGCCGTGGCCGGCGCGAGCCGGCGGGCAGGAAGGCGGACGGGAAGGAGGACGGGAAGGCGGATGTTCATGGCTGGCACACCCTCGCTCTGCGGCGCCCGTGTCACCGAACTAGGAAGCGGGCTTCGGCGCGTGGATACAGTCTCCGCGCTCGATCTGGACGGTCGCATGATCGATGCCGAAACGCTCGCGCAGAACGCGATCGATCGCGCTCAAGGTCGCGGTATGGTCGGCGTCGTCCTCGACCACGGCGTGGAGCGTCAGCAGCTTGCGCTCGCCGGTCAGCGACCAGGCGTGAACGTGATGCACGTCGGTGACCCCCGGAACGCTGCGTAATGCGGCCCCTATGCGCGCGGCATCTATCCCCGTCGGCGTCCCTTCGAGCAGGATGTGACCCGACTCGCGCACGACGATCCAGGCGCTTCGCAGGATCAGCAGGACGACCAGAACCGACAGGATCGGGTCGATCGGGTACCAGCCCGTCCACAAGATCACCACCGCCGCCGCGATCGCCGCGACGGAGCCCAGCAGATCGCCCAGCACATGCACCATGGCACCGCGCAGGTTCAGGTTCTCGCTCTCGCCGCCGGCACCCCTGCGCAGAATCCAGAAGGCCGCGGCATTCACCACCAGGCCCAGCCCGGCGATCACCAGCATCGGGCCGCCCGACACCGGTACGGGTTCGGAGAGCCGATGGAGCGCCTCGAACGTGATGAACCCCGCGATCACGAACAGCGAGAGGCCGTTCACGAAGGCGGCCAGCACCTCGAACCGGTACCAGCCGTAGGAGCGCTGCGCGTCCGCGGGCCGCCTCGTCAGCCGGAAGGCAAGCCAGGCGAGCGCCAGCGCGGCGAAGTCGGTCAGCATGTGCCCGGCGTCCGCGAGCAGCGCGAGCGAGCCCGAGAGGACGCCGCCCGCCACCTCCGCCAGCATGAAGCCGCCGGTCAGCAGCATCACCACGAACACCCGGCGCTCGCTGTCGCCGGTCACTCCGTGGGAGTGGGAGTGGGAGTGGGAGTGCCCTTCTCCGTGGTCGTGCGGATCGTCGTGCGCATGCATCGGAGACTCCGGGGAGATCATCGTGCCGGAACGCCGGACACCACGTCGGCGTAAAGCCGCTCCAGCGGTTCGTCCCGGATACCGAGTTCGCGCAGATGCAATACCGTGTTCTCGAGGTAGTCGAAGTTCGGGCCGCGCTCGCCGCAGCCGCTGCGGATGCAGTCCGCGACCCGGGAAATCTCCAGCCCGCCGCAATACTGGCTGTGCCGGCGCTGGGCGACGAAGGTGCAGGCGCGCAGCCTCTCGCCGCCTGCCGTCACCACGACCTGCGTCGGCCGGTAGACGCCGGTGATCATCTCCCGCTCCCAGAGATACTCCAGCACGGCGGCGGCATCGCCATGGGCGATCCGGAACACGATGCCCCGGCACGACCCGCCGCGATCGAGACCGAGCACGAGGCCGGGCCGCTCCGGCGTCCCGCGGTATCGGTAGGAATAGATGCAGAATTTGCGATGATAGCCGTGCAGCAGCGCCGGCCGGCATTCCAGGTGCGAAAATCCGGGGTTCCACATCAAGGAGCCGTAGCCGAACACCCACAGGTCCCGGCCGGGGTCCAGCGTGACGTTCGGGCGACGCGGCCAGGAGTCCTCGGCGCCGGCGACGCCGTCCAAGCCTTCCTCGGCGATCAATCTGGCGGACATGCTCGAAAGATGGGTACGGTCAGAGGCATACCAAGCCGGGCAAGGCTAGCATGCGGCGGGTTCAAATGGCTATAAACCCCGCGCACCTCAACCGGACCCCGCCATGCCGCGACGCTCGATCCTCATCGCCCTCCTCGTGCTGCTCGCGGCGGGCGCCGCCTATACGGCCTGGTGGCTGCACCTGGCGGGCCTCGTGCGCGAACGGGTCGAGGCCTGGGCTGCCGAGGAACGGGCTCGCGCGGGGCTGGTCGAATACCGCGATCTCGAGATCGGCGGCTTTCCGTTCCGGATCGCCGCCGACACGCAGGCCGTCCGGCTGGTGCGGCCCGACGGGACCGAATGGCGGGGCGAGAGCGCGGCCGCCTGGGCCCGCCCCTGGAACCCCGGGGAGATCCACGTGGCGCTCGCCGGCACGCAGTCCCTCGTTCTTCCGGAGACGGAACTGACGGCCGCCGGCGCAACGGGTCGGATCTCGCTCGAGGCCGGCCGTTTCCGGTCCGGCCGGTTCGCGCTGCGCGACGTGGCGGTCGGCCTGCCGGGCGGCCGTTTCCGGGCCGCCGGCCTGAATGTCGCGGCGACGCCGACCGGTCCGGCGGCGACGGGGATTTCGATCGGGGTCGCCGGCCTCGACCTGCCCGAGGAACTGGAAGCCCCGCTCGGCCGCACGATCGAGGCCGCCGACGTCGAGGCGGTGATCGAGGGACCGCTGCCCGGCCGGGCCGACCCGGCATCGATCCTGGGCTGGGCCGAACAGGGCGGTGCGCTGCGGGTCGACGCGGCCGAGCTGCGCTGGGGTCCGCTCGGCCTCGCCGGGCAGGGCCGGATCGGGTTCGACGCGGCACTGCGCCCCAGCGGCAGCCTGGTGACCGAAGCCGAGGGGGTCGAGCCGGCGCTCGATGCGCTGGCGGCGACGGGGGCGCTGCGCGAGCGCGACGCGGCCATCGCCAAGGCTGCGTTGGGCCTGCTGACGCAGCGGCGCGCCTCCGACGGGGCGCCGGTCGTCGAGGCCACGTTGACGCTGCAGGACGGATGGCTCTATCTCGGCCCGGTGCGCCTGCTGCCGCTGCCGCCGCTCGATGTGCTGCTGGGCCGGGTCAGGCCTGCTTCGCCTCGATGATGCTGCGGCGGATCGCGCGGGTCCGGGTGAAGAGATCCTGGAGCTTCTCACCCTCGCCCCAGCGGATCGCCCGCTGAAGCGCCGTCAGATCCTCGGTGAAACGCTGGATCATCTCCAGCACGGCTTCGCGGTTGTTCAGGAACACGTCACGCCACATCACCGGATCGGACGCGGCGATGCGGGTGAAGTCGCGGAAGCCGCCGGCGGAGAACGTGATCACCTCCGACTGGGTCGCCGCCTCCAGGTCGGTGGCGGTGCCGACGATCGTGTAGGCGATCAGGTGCGGCAGATGCGAGGTGATCGCCAGCACCTTGTCGTGATGCGCCGCGTCCATCGTCTCGACGTTGGAGCCGATGCCCCGCCACAGTGCGGCCACCCGCTCCACCGCCTCGGGGTTGGCGCCCGGCGGCGGCGTCAGAATGCACCAGCGGCCGACGAACAGCTCGGCAAAGCCGGATTCCGGCCCCGAATGCTCTGTGCCCGCGACCGGATGGCCGGGCACGAGGTGGACGCCCTCGGGGATATGCGGTCCGACGTCCCTCAGCACGGCCTGCTTGACGGAACCGACGTCGGTGACGATCGCGCCGGGCGCGAGACTGCGGGCGATCCCGGCCGCCACCTCGGCATAGGTGCCGACGGGCGTGCACAGGACGACGAGATCCGCTCCCTCGACCGCCTCGGCGTTGTCGGCGAGCACCTGGTCGACGATGCCCAGCTCCCTCGCCTTGGCCCGGGTCGCCTCGGTGCGCGCCGTGCACACGATCTCGCGCGCCAGGCCGTGACGGCGCAGCGCGCGGGCCAGCGACGAACCGATCAATCCGATGCCGATCAGCGCCACCCGGGCGAACGGAGCCTCGCTCGCGGCCATTCACTCGCCCCTGAGGAAGGAACCGACCGTCCCGGCCACGGTGCGCATCTCCTCCTCGGTCCCGATCGTTATCCGCAGGCAGTCCGGCAGACCGTAGGCGCCCATCTGCCGCACCAGGATGCCGCGGTTCTTCAGGTACTGGCGCGCCGCTTCCGCGGGGTCGTTGTGGCCGCCCGCCCCGGCGAAGCTGACGAGCAGGAAGTTGCCGACGCTGGGGTGGACCTTCAGCCCGAGCCCGGTGAGCTGCTCGGCCAGCCACGCCCGCCAGACGTCGTTGTGACGGCGCGAGCGCTCGACGAAGTCGTGGTCCGCCAGCGCGGCGAGGGCGGTGATCTGCGCCGCCGCGCTGACGTTGAAGGGACCGCGCAGGCGGTTCAGGACGTCGGCGATGCCGGGCGGGCAATAGGCCCAGCCGAGCCGGACCGAACCGAGGGCGTAGATCTTGGAGAAGGTGCGCGTCATCACGACGTTCGCATGCGCATCCACCAGTTCCTTGCCCGTAGCGTAGTCCGGAAGGTCGATGTACTCGGCATAGGCCGCATCGACCACCAGCACGACGTGGGGCGGCAGTCCGGCATGCAGGCGTGCCAGTTCCTCGCCCGTCACGTAGCTGCCGGTGGGGTTGTTGGGGTTGGCGACGAAGACGATCTTCGTGCGCTCGGTCACCGCCGCGAGCAGCGCGTCGATGTCGGTGCGCAGGTCCTTCTCCGGTGCCGCGACCGGGACCGCACCGACCGACTTCGCCGCGATCGGGTACATCAGGAAGCCATGCCGGCTGTAGAGCACCTCGTCGCCCGGACCGGCATAGCCGCGCACCAGCAGGCCGAGCAGTTCGTCGGAACCCGCGCCGCAGACGATGCGTTCGGCGTCGATGCCGTGGAGCGCCCCGATGGCCTCGCGCAGCTCCGTCGACCCGCCGTCGGGATACCGGTGCAGTTCCCCCGAGGCCTCGGCATAGGCCGCGACCGCTTTCGGGCTGGGTCCCAGCGCGCCCTCGTTCGAGGCCAGCCGGATCAGCCGCGTCACGCCGGGTGCGCGCGCCTCGCCGCCGACATAGGGGGCGATGTCGAGAATCCCTGGGCGGGGAACCGGGGCAGCCATCGTCTCGATCCTCACTTTAGGAAAAGGCCGTCAGGGCTTCTTGTCGCCGGGCGCCGGGAGCGGCACCGCGTAGCCGCCGAGCGGCGTCAGCCGCAACAGCTTCTCGCCCAACGCCGCGGTCACCGCCGCGAGGCGAGGGTCCTGACTGCCGACGAAATCCGCGATCTCGATCATGTGGACGGACATCTCGGCGCTGTCGCGGCCGAACCAGCTCCGGAAGCTGATCGTCGGCAGCCCGGCGGCCTCGAGCGCATCCTTGATGCGGCCGCGGCTGACGTCCTCTCCCAGCTCGATGCCGAGCAGCGTGCAGTCGTCCCCCGTCGCCTCGTGCGGCAGCGGCGCGATGGCGAGCGCCTCGCGGTCGTCGCCGCGGGCGTTGCCCCGGCCGCAGAAGGGCAGCCGGGCGACGATGCGCGGGGTCTTGGCATCCCCGCTCATCAGGAAACGCCACCACGGGTCCGGGTCGTCCTCGTCGGGCACCGGCACGACCGCGACCGAAGCGGTGCCGTCGGCAACCGCGCGCACGGCGGCGGCCGGGGAGTTCACGGGCACCATCGGCGTCGAGCTGCCGTAGTGGTCGCGGGCCACGTCCCAGAAGCCGCGCCGATCCTCCGGCGCGAAGACGGCGACCGCGAACGGGCCTTGGAGACGGGCCAGCGCGCCCATCATCTCGCGCCACATCCGGGTCAACGCCTGCACGGGAAAGGCGCCGGTATGACGCGCGGCGAGCCGGCGCAAGGTCACCGCCTCGCTGGCCGGACGCAGCAGGGCGATGCGGTCGTCCTGCTTCAGGCCGCCGAGCGCTTCGGCGACCTGGGCGCGACGCATCACCAAATCATGGATCGCGTCGTCGATCTCGTCGATCTCGCGGCGCAGATCGTCGATCTTCGTCGGCACTGACGTCGTCTGGACTGGTGTCGTCGGAGCGTGCATGGCTCGGCGGTTGGTGGCGGTAGAGGCGGCTTAGTAGTAGTCCCCGGCCCGGCCAAAATCAAAGAAAACGTTGACACCGCCGACGCTTGCTCCGTAGCTATGCGCACTCTCACCCTGGACGGCTGCCCCGGAAAACGATGACCGCGCCACAGCGAATCCCGGCGCCAGTCGACCCGGCCAAGCTACCCGGAAACCGGGTCGAGCTGGGCCGCAAGACACCGCTGCGACTCGACTGCGGCGTTTCGCTCGGCCCCTTCACGGTCGCCTACCGGACCTACGGGACGCTGAACGCCGACCGCTCGAACGCGGTGCTGGTATGCCACGCGCTCACCGGCGACCAGTTCGTCGCGGAACCCCATCCCGTGACCGGGAAACCCGGCTGGTGGGACCTGATGGTCGGCCCCGGGCGCCCGGTCGACACGGAGCGCTACTTCGTCGTCTGCGCCAACGTGATCGGCGGCTGCATGGGCACGACCGGCCCCGGGGACGCCGACCCGGCCACCGGACGCCCCTACGGGCTCGCTTTTCCCGTGATCACGGTCGCCGACATGGTGCGCGCCCAGGCGCTGCTGCTCGACCATCTCGGAATCGAGCGGCTGTTCTGCGTCATCGGCGGCTCGATGGGAGGCATGCAGGTGCTGCAATGGGCCGCCAGCTACCCCGAGCGCGTGTTCGCCGCCGTGCCGGTCGCGACCTCCTGGCGCCATTCCGCCCAGAACATCGCCTTCCACGAGGTCGGCCGCCAGGCGATCATGGCCGATCCGGACTGGTGCGGCGGCGACTACTACGGCCAGAACCGGCGCCCCCAGCGCGGCCTCGCCGTGGCGCGGATGGCGGCGCACGTGACCTACCTGTCCGAAGCGGCGCTGCACCGGAAGTTCGGCCGCAACCTCCAGGATCGGAACCGGGTCACGTTCGGCTTCGACGCCGATTTCCAGGTCGAAAGCTATCTGCGCCACCAGGGCAGCACCTTCGTGGACCGGTTCGACGCCAACTCCTATCTCTACATCACGAGGGCGATGGACTATTTCGACCTCGCGGCCGAGCATGACGGCGTGCTGGCCAACGCGTTCCGGTACCGCGGCAGGCCGACGCCGGTCCGCTTCTGCCTCGTCAGCTTCAGCAGCGACTGGCTGTTCCCGACATCCGAGAGCCGCGCCGTCGTCCATGCGCTCAACGCGGTCGCGGCGAATGTCAGCTTCGTCGAGATCTCCACCGACAAGGGCCACGACGCCTTCCTCCTGGAAGAGCCGGAGTTCTACGAGGTGATCCGCGGATTCCTCGACGGCTGCGCCGAGCACTACGGCCTGCGCCGCATCGCGGGACCGGTCTCGTGAGCCCGCTCGACGTGCCGGCGCGCGGTGCGGGCCGCATCGCGCGCGCCGCGGCACCCGGAGCGCACGAGATCCGCGCCGACCTGCGCCTGATCGCCGAGATGGTCGAGCCGCGCTCGCGCGTGCTCGACGTCGGCTGCGGCGACGGCATGCTGCTGCAACACCTCGTGTCCCGAAAGGGCGTCGACGGCCGCGGCATCGAAATCAGCATGGACGGCGTGCATCAATGCGTCAGCCGCGGCCTGTCGGTGATACAGGGCAATGCCGAAACGGACCTCGCCGACTATCCCGAGCGCGCCTTCGACTACGTCGTGCTGAGCCAGACCCTCCAGGCGATGCACCGCCCCCGCGAGATCCTGGCGCAACTCGTGCGCATCGGCCGAAGGGCGGTCGTCTCGTTCCCGAATTTCGGCTACTGGCGCGTGCGGATGGCGCTGCTGTGGACCGGGCGCATGCCCGTGACGCGGCGGCTCGGCTACGAGTGGTACGAAACGCCGAACATCCATCTCTGCACGATCCGCGACTTCCAGATCCTGTGCCGCGAACTCGACATCCGCATCGAGCGTAGCGTGATCTTGGACCGGCACGGCAACCCGACGCGGCTCACCGCCGATCCCTGGCGCGCGAACCTGTTCGGCGAACAAGGCATCTTCCTGCTGAGCGCCGGATAGTCCGGACGGTCCCGGAATGGCGGGCCCGGTTTCCCTGTTGACCCCTGGGAACGCCACAGGAGGAAACGCCCCCATGAAGAGGACCTTGCCGGCCTCGGCTCGTATGCTCGCGCTTGCCGCAGCAGGTGTGTCGGCCGTCGCCCTTTCGACCTTCCAGGCCGCGGCTCAGACGCCCGCGCTGCCGGCGCAGCCGCAGGCGGACGCCCCCGCTACGGCCCCGGGCGGGGCTCCGCTTCAGACGGCACCCCGGCCCGAAGACCGGATGGCTACCGACCCTCTCCCGGTGACGCCCGGCGCGGGCGGCGATACGCCGAGCCGCGAGATGACCGACATGGGCGACCCGGTCCGGCCCGGCACGCCCGACGCCTCCACGGCGCCCCACGATGCGCCGGCCGACCGCACCGGCGCGGGCGCGCAACAGAGCCTTGAGGCCGACACCGCCCTCCCGGCGGTCCCGCGCGAACCGGTCATCGAACGTGACGACGCCGAGCGGCTGGTGGGCCGGCCGGTGCTCGGCCCGGACGGTCGGGAACTCGGTACCGTACGCGACTTCGTGCTCGTCCAGCCCGACGGGATCGGCCATGTCGTCGTGGCACTGGAACAGCCCGGCGGCGGGGAGCGCCTGGTCGCCATCCCCGCCGAGCACATCGCCGCCGCCCAAGAGGCGATCGAGCTCGACGCCGGCGCGCCGGACGTGGCCGACGCGTTTCCGTTCGCCTACGGCCCCGGCACCGATGCCTTGATCGGCGCCGACCGTTAGGAGATGCTGCTGAAAAGCCGGCGTCGGACACATTTCCGACGCTTTGTCACGCAATTCTCGCCGGACCCGATATAATCGGGGCACCGACGATGTACGTCCGTACGCTCGGCAGCACCCGACACACGGACACGGAAAGACCGAGAGAACCTTGCCCGACCAGGAACCGAAGACCGAGAACGCGCACACGCGACGAGAAGACGGGCGGATTTGGGGCGAACGGCTTGCGCCCTACAAGCATCCCGACCGCCTACGGAGCCTCCGCCAGATCGGCACGACGCTGGCCTGCCTCGCAGCCCTCGTCGCGCTGATGGGGATCAGTCTCGAGAATGCCTATTGGCTGAGCCTGATCCTGGCCGTCCCGACGGCTTTCTTCCTCGTCCGCGCCTTCATCGTGCAGCACGATTGCGGCCATGGCAGCTTCTTCCGCTCCCGCCGGGCCAACGACTGGCTCGGACGCTGCCTCGGCGTGCTGACGTTGACGCCTTACGCCTACTGGCAGCGCGATCATGCCGTCCATCACGCCACCTCCGGCGACCTCGACCGGCGGGGCGTCGGCGATATCGATACGCTGACCGTGCGCGAGTACTTGGCGCGGTCCCGCTGGGGGCGCCTCCAATACCGGCTCTACCGGCACCCGGCCGTCCTGTTCGGGATCGGACCGGTCTTCCTGTTTTTCGTGAAGCACCGGCTGGCGCTGGGCCACTGGCGCCGGGACCGGCGGGCCTGGATCAGCGTAATGACCACGAATGCCGCCATCGCGGTGGCGTTCGCAGCGGCGGCGCTGGTTTTCGGGGCTGGCGCAGTGGCGATGGTCTGGGTTCCGGTAATGGTGCTCGCCTCTACGATCGGCATCTGGCTGTTCTACGTGCAGCACCAGTTCGACGACGTCTACTGGAGGCGCAGGGTGGAATGGGATTTCCACGAGGCGGCCATGGAGGGCTGCTCGCTCTACGACCTGCCGCCCTGGCTGCACTGGCTGACGGGCTGGATCGGGTATCACCACGTCCACCATCTTTCCTCCAAGATCCCCAACTACAGGCTGCGCGACTGCCACGCCGCCATTCGGGACCTCCAGCGGGCGCGCCGCCTCGGGCTGTCGGAAAGCCTGCGAACGGTCGGCCTCGCGCTGTGGGACGAGGACAACGGCCGGATGATCGGCTTTGGCGACCTCCGGGCCAGGATGGCGCCGGCAGCCTGAGGCAGCCTTCCGTACGCCCCTGACCCCTCACGCCTCTCCCGGAGGGTTCGGCGGCGTCGGCTCGAGGACGACCGACACGAAGTGTCTCAGGCTGTCCCCGACGAAGTCCTCCACGCTTGCCCGGGGATCGAAGCTCCACCAGAGCAGCGCCCCCTGCCATTGGGAGGCCATCAGCAGCCCGATCCCGTGCGGGGCGCGGGGAGAGCCGGAGAAGCAGTCGTCGAGGGCGGCCGACAAAGCCTCTCTCCAGGCAGTGCCGCGCGCCCGCAGAACCGGGTCGCGGAGATCTTCGCGCAGGATGAGCAGCCCCTCCGCGTAGGACTCGATCCCCCCATAGTCCTTCGACAGTCCCACCAGAAGAGCGACGGCTCCCTCCGGGGTCCTCGGGACCGCGGCCGCCAGCCGGGCGGTCTTCCCGTCCAGCAGGTCCCAGGCATGCAGCAGGACGCTTTGCCGGAGCGCGGCCTTGTTCCCGAAGCGCTGGACGAGCGTCGCACCGGACAGGCCGCAAGCATTGGCCAAGCCGGCAAAAGTCAGCGCTTCGGGTCCCCGCTCGTGCATGAGCGCCAGTGCAGCCTCCAGAACCTCCTCGTCAGTCAGCGTCTTTGGCCGGGGCATCTTGACATTTCCCTATAACCGAATGAACGTTTATATATAACCCGCTCGTCGGACGATAGCCCGTTGCGGGGAATGGCTCGGAGGAAATCGATGGCGCTTGAAGGAAAAGTCGCCCTGGTCGCCGGTGGAACGCGGGGGGCGGGACGCGGAATCGCGGTGGAGCTCGGCGCCGCCGGGGCCACCGTCTACGTGACCGGGCGGTCGACCCGCGGCCGGCCGTCGGAGTACGCCCGACCGGAGACCATCGAGGAGACGGCGGAACTGGTTTCGGCCGCCGGGGGCAAGGGCATCGCGGTCCGGGTGGACCACCTCGTAGCCGACGAGGTGCGTGAACTGGTCGCGCGCATCCGTGCCGAAGAGGGACGCCTCGACATCCTCGTGAACGACATCTGGGGCGGAGAAACGCTGTTCGAGTGGAACAAGCCGGTCTGGGGCCACGATCTCCAGAACGGCCTCCGCCTGCTGCGGCTCGGCATCGACACGCATCTGATCACCGCGCATCACGCCCTTCCGCTGATGATAGAGCGTCCGGGAGGCCTGCTGGTGGAAGTGACGGACGGCACGGCGGAATACAACGCCGATCATTACCGCCTCTCGCCCTTCTACGACCTTGCCAAGGTGGCGGTGAACCGCATGGCCTGGGCGCACGCCAAGGACCTGGCGCCGCATGGCGCGACCTCGGTTTCCCTCACTCCGGGCTGGCTGCGCTCGGAAATGATGCTGGAGGCTTTCGGGGTCGCGGAGGAGAACTGGCGCGACGCGACTGCCGAGGTGCCCCATTTCGTCATCTCCGAAACTCCGCGTTTCGTCGGCCGCGCGGTGGCGGCGCTCGCCTGCGACCCGGATCGGGCGCGCTGGAACGGCCAGTCTCTTTCCAGTGGCGGCTTGGCGAAGGTCTACGGTTTCACCGATCTCGACGGCTCCCGTCCCGACGCTTGGCGCTATGTCCCCGAGGTGCAGGAGGCCGGCAGGCCGGCCGACGCGACCGGCTACCGCTGATGCGCCGCGATCCGGCCGGGACGCCGACGACATGGTCGCGGCCCTCGCCGCCGGCCATGGGCATCGCTCTGATGAGCGCAGCCATGCTCACCATCCCGGTCGTCGACGGGTTGGCGAAACATCTGAGCGCCGCCCATTCCCCGCTCATGATCGGCTGGGCGCGCTATGCGGTAGCCTGCGCGATCACGCTGCCCATCGCGGCGGCTCTGCACGGACCACGCCTCCTCCGCATGGAAAGGCCGGTGTCGCACCTTCTGAGAACCCTGTGCCTGGTCGCCGCAATGACGCTCTATTTCCTCGCGATCGCCCGGGCACCTCTGGCGACGGCGGCGGGAGCCTATTTCATCGGACCGGTCGTGGCCGCAGGGCTCTCCGTGTTCCTGCTCGGCGAACGCATGACACGCCGCAAGTCGCTGAGCCTCGCGCTGGGCCTCCTTGGGGCAATCGTCATCCTACGGCCCGGCACATCGACGGAGCCGGGCGTCCTGCTCGCGCTCGGCGCGGGCGTCTTCTTCGCATTCTACCTGATCGCAACGCGCCGGGCTGCGCAGGCGGACGATCCCGTGAAGACCCTCACGTTCCAATGCACCGTCGGCGCCGTGCTCCTGACGCCGCAGGCCGTGCTCTACTGGTCCGCGCCGGCATGGAGCGAACTCGTCCTCTTCGCCGGCCTCGGCCTCTTCTCCATCCTCAGCCACTTCCTGTCCATCGTCGCCTTCCGCTTCGCCGACGCGTCCACGCTGGCGCCGCTCGTGTACGTGGAGCTGATTGGCGTAGCTCTCGTCGGCTATCTTGCCTTCGGAGAGGTTCCGGGTATTCCGATCCTCGTCGGTGCGGGCTTCATCGCCGCCGCCGGCCTGGTCTCGCTTGCGTGGCGGGACCGGAGGTCTCCCGGCGCATAGGCCGGCTGCCGGCCCGGACCGGTCACGACCCGCTGCCCCCGTCATGAATGGCCGCCGCCGCACCGGCCCATCCCTCATCCTCTCTTCCGAGCGAGGGCCGCACGGCGCCGGCACCCGTGGGCAGCGGCACGATCAGGCGCCGTTGGCGGACGCGCTGCGCCTTGCGCGGCATGCCCGCATAGATCTGCTTGCTCGCCTCCACCAGATAGACCCCGGCGAACGCCTTGAACCAGCGCTCGCCCACCTCCTCCCAGGCCGGTGCGGAACCGAGCAGGACGCGCGACTTCACCGGCGGAATGAACAGCGCCCGGCGCGTCCGCTCGGGAACGAACATGTTTTCCCGAAGCGTGTGCTTGAGCTGCGAGGGCGAATAGGGCGAGCCGTGGCCGAACGGCGTCCGGTCGATCCGCGCCCAGATGCCGCGACGGTTCGGCACCACCGTCAGCAGCCGCCCGCCGCCCGCGAGCACGCGCCAGATCTCGCGCATCATCGGCTTGAGCTGCTCGGTGAATTCCAGCCCGTGGACGAGAAGGACGCGATCCACCGACATGTCCGGGAACGGCAGCTCGGCCTCGTCGGCAAGGCAGGTGATGCTGGGCCCTTCCGGGGGCCAGTATTCGACCCCTTGCGAGGCGGGCATGATCGACATCACCCGCTCGGCCTCGCCGCGGAACGGGCGTAGATAGGGCGTGGCATAGCCGATGCCCAGCACGATCTGCCCACGCAGGTCGGGCCATACCTCGCGCACGCGGCGGCGGATCATCCGCCTCGCCACTTGGCCGAGGCCGCTGTCGTAGAAGTCCCTCAGATCGATGGCGTCGTGGAACATGGGCACACCCTAGCACGAAATCGCACGACTTCGCATCCGGCGGGGCGCGGGGATGGGCATGGGGGCCGGCATGGAGGCGGAGTGTTGGACACCTGCTCCGCTTCGGGTAGTCTCGCGACTATGGACATTCATCTGATCCCCGCCCTTTCGGACAACTATGTCTACCTGTTCCGTGATCCGGCGACGGGCAAGGTCGGCGTCGTCGATCCGTCCGAGGCGGCCCCGGTCGCGGCGGAGCTCGACCGCCGCGGCTGGTCGCTCGACGTCATCTTCAACACCCATCACCATCCCGACCACATAGGCGGCAATGACGGCCTCGTGCAGCGCTACGGCTGCCGGATCGTCGGCCCTCTGGCGGAACGCGAACGCATCGCTGGCCTCGATGTGCTGCTCGACGACGGCGACACCTGGCGCTTCGGCGACCAGGAGGTACGCTGCCTGGCGGTGCCCGGCCACACCCGCGGGCACGTGGCCTTCTGGTTTCCCGAGAGCTCGGCCCTGTTTTGCGGCGATACGCTGTTCGCGATGGGCTGCGGGCGACTGTTCGAAGGAACGCCCGAGCAGATGTGGTGCTCGCTCGGCACTCTGCGCGCGCTGCCGCCGGATACCCGCGTCTATTGCGGCCACGAGTACACGCTGTCGAACGCACGTTTCGCCGCCACGGTCGAGCCGGACAACCCCGCGGTTGCCGATCGGCTGGCCGAGGTCGAAGCCGCGCGCGCGGCCGGCCGGCCGACCGTTCCCACCACGATCGACGCCGAAAGAGCCGCAAACCCGTTCCTGCGCGCCGACGAGCCGGCGCTCGGCGCGGCCCTCGGGATGGGCGACGCCGGAGCCGTGGCGGTTTTCGCCGAGTTGCGCCGGCGAAAGGACGCGTTTCGCTGACGGCGCCGGAAGGGCCGGAAGGATGGAAGGACGACCATGAAGCTGCGCTACAGCAAGACGTCACCCTATGTCCGCAAGGTGATGATGGTCGCGATGGAGGCCGGGCTGGCCGCGGACATCACCTTGGAACCGACCGACGCCTGGAGCCCGGACACGACGCTGCCGCAGGACAACCCGATCGGCAAGGTACCGACGCTGATCCTCGACGACGGGACCATTCTCTACGACAGCCCGGTCATCTGCGAATACCTGGACGGGCTGCACGACGGGCCGAAACTGTTCCCGGTGGCGGGCCCGGCCCGCTGGACCGCGCTGCGGCTCCAGGCCTTGGCCGACGGCATCTGCGATGCGGCCGTGCTCCGCCGGCTGGAGGCGATGCGCCCGGAGGAGGAACGCTCGCCGTCGTGGATCGGGCGGCAGCGCATGGTCCTGGTCCGCGGCTGCGACGCGCTCGAGGCCGATGCCGGGACGCTCGCCGGCCCGACGACGGTCGGCACGCTTGCCTCGATGGCGGCGCTCGGATATCTCGACCTGCGCTGCGACGACCTCGGCTGGCGCGACGGCCGGCCACGCTTGGCCGCCTGGTTCGAGGAGGCGTCCCGGCGCCAGAGCTTCCGCGACACCCGGCCCGCCTGAGCCCGGACGATGACGGAGATTGAAGGGCTCGGCGCCGCCGACGTGATCAGCCTCCTGGGCCTGAGACCGCATCCCGAGGGCGGACACTACGTCGAGACGTACAGGGACCGGCCCCAGGGCGGCGGCCGCGGGGCGTGCACCGCGATCTACTATCTACTGCAGGGGGATGAGCGTTCCCACTGGCATCGGGTCGACGCGGTGGAGATCTGGCACTGGTACGCCGGCGGGCCGCTGGCGCTCACCACCTCGCTGAACGGGCACGATGCCGAGGTGGTCCATCTCGGTCCGGCACTGGCGCTGGGCCAGCGCCCGCAGGCGGTGGTCCCGGCCGGCGCGTGGCAGGCGGCCGCGTCGCTTGGCGCGTGGACCCTGGTCGGCTGCACGGTCGCGCCGGCCTTCGAGTTCTCGGGTTTCGAGCTGGCCCCGCCGGATTGGCGGCCCGCACCCCATCCCCCCGGGAGCTGACCGGCCGCCGACGGCCCGGCATCACGCCACGGCGGCTTGGGCGGTCCGGCGGATCGTGTCGACCATGGAAAAGAAGCCGTTGCGCCGGTTGGGGCTGATATGCGCCTCGAGACCGAGGTCGCGGAACACGCCGTCGACGTCGGTTGCCAGGATCTCCTGCGGCGTGCGGCCGGAAAACAGCACCAGCAGGACCGCGATCAGCCCCTTGACGATTGCGCTGTCGCTATCGGCCCGAAAGCTCAGCCGCCCGCCCTCGGCTTCCGCCTCGGGGACCAGCCAGACTTGGCTCATGCATCCCTCGACCTTGTAGACGTCGGTCTTGCGGGCCTCGTCCAAGGGCGGCAGGGCGCGCCCGAGATCAATGAGATACCGGTAGCGATCCTCCCACTCGTCGAAGAGGGAGAAATTCTCTTTCAGCTCGTCGATGTCCATCTTGCCCTCGCTGCGCCTTGGGTAGTTATACCGCCCAAGGGCACGGGGCCGGAAGCGTTCACTCGGCGGCGAGCCAGCGCTCGTCCTCTTCGTTGCCGATCGCGAGAAAATACCGGCAGCCCCAGTGGCCGAACGGCCGGGCCTGCATCTCCCGCTCTGCGCCGGACCCGTGAAGACGGTGGCGCACGCACGTATCCCGCACGGCGCAGACCTGCGCCTCGCCGGCGCCCGAACAGCTCGCCAGTATCATGCCGTCTCCGTTGGGCGAGGGGGCAGCGGGCCCCCGGGACGTCCGTGGAATTATTCAAACAGTTTACGAAAATTAACTACCACGTCCCGGCGAGTCGGACACTCGAACTTTCGGGGTATGCGCGCCGGCCTTTCGGAATAGAAGCACCCGCTCCCCCGCTGGCGGGAGAGCGGAGCCTCCGGGCTAACGCCGCTCGACCATCAGCTTCTTGATCTCGGAGATCGCCTTGGCCGGGTTCAGGCCCTTGGGGCAGGTGCGGGTGCAGTTCATGATCGTATGGCAGCGGTACAGGCGGAACGGATCCTCCAGCATGTCCAGACGCTCGCCGGTCGCCTCGTCACGGGAGTCCGCGATGAAGCGGTAGGCCTGGAGCAGCACCGCCGGGCCGAGATAGCGGTCGCCGCTCCACCAGTAACTCGGGCACGAGGTCGTGCAGCAGAAGCACAGGATGCACTCGTAGAGGCCGTTCAGCTTCTCGCGCTCGTCCGGCGACTGCAGCCGCTCGCGCGAGGGGGCGGGCGACTGGGTCTGGAGCCACGGCTTGATCGAGGCGAGCTGCGCGTAGACCTGGTTGAGGTCGGGCACGAGATCCTTCACGACCGGCATATGCGGCAGCGGATAGACGCGGACGTCGCCCTTCACTTCCTCGATCGGCTTCAGGCAGGCCAGCGTGTTCGTGCCGTCTATGTTCATCGCGCAGGAGCCGCAGATGCCCTCGCGGCAGGAGCGGCGGAAGGAGACCGTGCTGTCGACCTCGTTCTTGATGTAGATCAGCGCATCGAGCACCATCGGCCCGCATTGGTCGAGGTCGATCTCGAACTCGTCGATGCGCGGGTTCTGCCCGTCATCCGGGCTCCAGCGGTAGAGCTTGAACGTCCGGGCGCGCTTGGCGCCCTTGGCGGCCGATACCTTCTTGCCGGGCTGCGGCCTGGAATTTGCGGGAAGCGCGAACTCGACCATCGTTCCGTATCCTCGGCTGCCTCGCGCAGCCTCATCCGTTGGCGCCGGGCCGCCTGATCGCGGCCCGGCCGTTCTTCATGGCTCGCTTTGTTCCGATCAGTACACGCGCGCCTTCGGGGGGAAGGGCTGGACCTCGTTGGTCAGCGTGTAGAGATGGACGGGCCGGTAGTCGAGCCGGACCTCGCCCTTCTCGTCGACCCAGCTCACGGTGTGCTTCATCCAGTTCTCGTCGTCGCGCTCGGAGAAGTCCTCGCGCGCATGCGCGCCGCGGCTCTCCTTGCGGTTGGCCGCGGAGTTGATGGTCGCGACCGCCTGGTACATCAGGTTGTCGAGTTCCAGCGCCTCGACGAGGTCCGAGTTCCAGATCATGGACCGGTCGGTGAGGCTGATCGTCGGCCGCTTGGACCAGCAGTCGGCCATCAGCTTCACGCCCTCCTCCAGCACCTCGCCGGTGCGGAAGACCGCGCAGTTGTTCTGCATCACCTTCTGCATCTCGAGCCGCAGATGGGCCACGCGCAGGTCGCCCTTGGCGTGGCGGGTACGATCGAACCGCTCGAGCGAGCGGTCGGTCGCGTCACCGGGCAGCGCCCTGTGCGAGGAGCCCTTCTCGACGACCTCGGCCGCCCGGATCGCGGCCGCACGCCCGAACACGACCAGGTCGAGCAGCGAATTCGAGCCAAGCCGGTTCGCCCCGTGGACCGAGACGCAGGCCGCCTCGCCGATCGCCATCAGCCCGGGCACGACCGCGTCGGGATTGTCGGCGGTCGGACTCACGACCTCGCACCGGTAGTTGGTGGGGATGCCGCCCATGTTGTAGTGGACGGTCGGCAGGACCGGGATCGCCTCCTTCGTCACGTCGACGCCGGCGAAGACCTTCGCCGTCTCGGCGATGCCGGGCAGGCGCTCGTGGATCACCTTCGGGTCGAGATGCTCGAGATGGAGGTGGATGTGGTCCTTGTTGGGGCCGACGCCGCGGCCCTCGCGGATCTCGATCGTCATGGAGCGGCTGACGACGTCACGGCTCGCGAGGTCCTTGGCGGATGGCGCATAGCGCTCCATGAAGCGCTCGCCCTCGGAGTTCGTGAGATAGCCGCCCTCGCCGCGCACGCCCTCGGTGATCAGGCAGCCCGCCCCGTAGATGCCGGTCGGGTGGAACTGCACGAACTCCATGTCCTGGAGCGGCAGGCCGGCGCGCAGCACCATGGCGTTGCCGTCGCCGGTCGAGGTGTGGGCCGAGGTGCACGAGAAGTAGGTGCGCCCGTAGCCCCCGGTAGCGAGCACGGTCATATGGGCGCGGAAGCGGTGGATCGTTCCGTCGTCGAGGTTCCAGGCGAGCACGCCGCGGCACACGCCGTCCTCGTCCATCAGCAGGTCGAGCGCGA
The DNA here is from genome assembly GCF_035998295.1 of Arenibaculum sp. Lineage (NCBI taxonomy): Bacteria > Pseudomonadati > Pseudomonadota > Alphaproteobacteria > Rhodospirillales > Azospirillaceae > Arenibaculum > Arenibaculum sp. The sequence continues at coordinate 34,775 of NZ_DASYHS010000154.1, forward strand.
AATACTCGACGAAGAACTCGGCCTCGTGCTTCAGCGACTGCTGGTAGAGCGTGTGCAGGATCGCGTGGCCGGTGCGGTCGGCGGCGGCACAGGTACGGTAGGCCTGCCCTTCGCCGAAGCGCACGGTCATGCCGCCGAAGGCGCGCTGGTAGATCTTGCCTTCCGCCGTGCGCGAGAACGGCACGCCGTAATGCTCGAGCTCGATGATGGCGGGGATCGCCTCGCGGCACATGTACTCGATCGCGTCCTGGTCGCCGAGCCAGTCGGACCCCTTGACGGTGTCGTACATGTGGTAGCGCCAGTCGTCCTCGCCCATGTTGCCGAGCGCGGCCGAGATGCCGCCCTGCGCGGCCACGGTGTGGCTGCGGGTCGGGAACACCTTCGTGATGCAGGCGGTCTTCAGCCCCTTCTCGGCCATGCCGAAGGTGGCGCGCAGACCGGCGCCGCCGGCGCCGACGACGACGACGTCGTAGGTGTGGTCGATGATCTGATAGGAGGTCGCCATCGCCTCAGCCCCCGAATGCGATCTTGAGAACGGAGAAGATCCCGGCCACCGCCAGCAGCAGGCACAGGAACTTCACCGCGATGATGGCGAAGGTCTTCGCCAATTCGTGGTGGACGTAATCCTCGATCACGACCTGGAGGCCGGAGGCGGCGTGATGGAACGTGACGCCGACCGTCAGGATCATCAGCACCGCGGGCCATGGAGACGACAGCCAGGCCCGCATCTCGATCCACGAGGCGTCGAGATGGCCGATCACGGAGATCACGAACCACAGCGTCAGCGGGACCAGCGCGAGCGAGGTCAGGCGGCTCAGCCACCAGTGTTCGGTCCCGGACTTGGCGGAGCCGAGCCCGCGGGCGCGGGCGAGCGGAGTACGCAGGGTCTTCATGGGCCTCACCAGGCGATCAGGGCGACGATCCAGGTCAGAAGGGTCAGGCCGATCGAGGCGCCGACCACGATGTAGCCTCCGAGATAGACCTGCGGCAGTTCCAGTCCATAGCCCGTGTCCCACACGAGGTGCCGGATGCCGTTGCAGAAATGATACCAGAAGCAGAAGGTCCAGCCGAACATCAGCAGCAGCCCGAACCAGGAACCGATAAACTCCTGCGCGTCATCGAAGGCTGCGGGCCCGGTCGCGGCGGCAACCAGCCACCATACCAGCAGCACCGTCCCGACCGACAGGGCGACACCCGTGATGCGGTGCGAGATCGAGAGCACCGAGGTGATCTGCGGGCGGTAGACCTGGAGGTGGGGAGAGAGCGGCCGGCTGGCGTTTGCTGCCATTTTCCTCGTCCTCGCTTGGGATTCTTAAAATGCGCGGACTGATCTACGCCTACCGGGCGGCATAGTCAACGCCACCCGCCCCGGATTCGCCGGGAAGCGCCGTTCTTCGCTGTCTGCGAAGACTTCACAAGAAATTACAAGGAAGATCAGGACCTTCACTGCATCCGCCTTGCCGCCAGCACGGTGTAGTCGAGCGCGAGCAGGAGGTCGGGACCGTCGGCGGGGAAGTCGGCGCAGGGCCGGTCGCGTACGGCACGCGTCGCGAGGCGCAAGGCCCCCAGATCCGTACGCCCCGGCACTGGGTCGACCGACAGAACCTCGGTCCAGGCATACACGGTGTCGCCGGCGAAGCACGGGGCGGCATGGCGGCCGCCGTGGATCGCGGCCATGCGCAGCGCGCCCTCCAACCCGTTCCAGGACAGGGCACGCGCGATGCTGATCACGTGGCCGCCATAGACGAGGCGACGGCCGAAGCGTCCCTCGCGCGCTGCCCGGGCATCGAAATGCACGCGGGCGGGGTTCTGGTAGAGCCGGGTCGCGAGCGCGTGCTCCGCCTCCTCCACGGTCGTTCCGTCGATGTGGTCGATGCGCTCGCCGGGCGCGTAGTCCTCCCAGAAATGACGTATCCCGGCCGAGCCCGGGTCGAGCCCGGCGAACGACAGCCCCGGCGGCACGACGAGCCGGGGCACCGCGACGGCGTCCGGCAGGACCGGCACGACCGGGTCCGGCGCCGGGGCCGGGGCCGCAGGGTCGCGCACCGGCAGCATCACCCAGCGCACGAACTCCAGCACCGCGCGGCCGTGCTGGTTGGTGCCGGTCGTGCGCACCCAGACGGTCCCGGTCGACCGGTTCGAGTTCCGCTTCGCGCCGATCACCGCGGACGTCGCCGACAGCGTGTCGCCGGGGAACACCGGATCGAGGAAGCGGCAATCGGCATAGCCGAGATTGGCGACCGCGTTCAGCGACACGTCGGCGACGCTGCGCCCGAAGACGAGGTGGAAGACCAGCAGGTCGTCGACCGGAGCGGCCGGCAGCCCGAGGCCGCGGGCAAGCGGGTCGCTGGCGTGGAGCGCGTTGCGCGAGCCGGTCAGCGCCAGGTGGAGCGCCACGTCCCCCGTCGTGACCGTGCGCGGCACCGGATGGCCGAGCACGAGGCCGGGCGTGAAGTCCTCGAACAGCCGGCCGGCCGAGGACCTGGTCATGCCGGAGGCGCCCCCTCCTGCCGGCCTTCCTCCAGGCGCGCGATCGCGTCGGCAAGGGCCACGAGGCGGCGCGCGTCCTGGACGTGCAGCGCCTCGACCAGCTTGCCGTCGACGACGACGACGGCCCTGCCCTCGGCCTGCGCCGCGGCATGGGCGTCGATGATGCGTCGGGAAAAGGCGATGTCCTCGGCCGCCGGCGAGAACGCCGCGTTGGCGGCGGCGATCGTCTTCGGGTGGATCAGCGTCTTGCCGTCGAAGCCCAACTCCGCACCCTGGCGGCAGGACCGGGCGAACCCCTCGTCGTCGGACAGGTCGAGATGGACGCCGTCAAGGATCGCGAGGCCGTAGGCGCGCGCCGCCAGCAGGCACAGGCCGAGCCCGGTGATCATGGGCAGCCGGTCCGGCGTGTGGGCGGCATGGAGGTCCTTGGCCAGGTCGGAGGTGCCCATCACCAGGCCGCCAAGCCCGGGGCCGGCGCCCGCGATCTCCTTGGCGTTCAGCACGCCGAGCGGCGTCTCCATCATGCACCAGACCGCGAGCCCGGCCGGAGCCCCCGCCGAGGCGAGCACCTGGACGGCCCGGCGCACGGCATCGGCGCTCTCGACCTTGGGCAGCAGGACCGCGTCCGCCCCGCTGCCGGCGGCCGCTATCAGGTCGGCATGGCCCCACGGCGTGTCGAGGCCATTGACCCGGACCAGGACTTCGCGCGGCCCGAACCCGCCCGCGCGCACCGCGTCCACGACCTGCCGGCGCGCGGCTTCCTTCGCGTCCGGCGCCACCGCATCCTCCAGGTCGAGGATCAGCGCGTCCGCCGGCAGGCTCCGCCCCTTCTCGAGCGCGCGGGCGTTGGAGCCGGGCATGTAGAGGACGCTGCGGCGCGGCCGGACGGTCGTGGCCATCTCTTCCCTTCCCAAGTG
>NZ_DASYHS010000274.1:0-16069 GCF_035998295.1 Arenibaculum sp.
GGCCCTTCGCCGACCCGGTGCCGAGGCGCCGCATCGCCCTAGTCTGGCGCCGGGAGGCCGCGCGCGGCGCCGAGTTCCGCATCCTCGCCGACTTCCTGCGGACCCATCTGCCGCCGGGGGCGCAGCCGGTGCAGGAGATGGTCGACGCGGGGAAGGGGTGAGTTCGCGGGCCGCTTCTTCGTCGTGACGGGGCCCGGGCGCCGTGATCGGGAACGGGGACTTCGCGGACCCGGAAAGCGCGCTGAAGACCGCTGGGGAGGATATCGGCCGGCTGGTCCGTCAGGCCGAGGAGGCCGGCATCAATCCCGAGGTCCCGAGATTCGAGGCCGCCCTGTTCAGGCGGGCGATCGAGGCGGGCTGCGGAGCCGAGGAGCACGCGGCACTGGTCAAGGTGCTCCGCCGGGCGGCGTGACGGCGCAGGGGCGGGGAGGCGGCCTCAGGCCGCCACCTCCGCCAGCACCGCGTCCAGCTCCGCGGGATCGATGCGGAAATGCCAGTGATAGGGGGTCAGGCTGCCGACCGAGCGCGTCGGCGGCCCGCCCAGGGCGCGGTGCTCCTGGCCCAGCAGTCCGGTCATGCGGGTGTAGAAGTCCGGCAGGTGGCCGGCGGGGTGCAACTCGACCAGCACCGCGCCGGGCGGGGCGAACAGCATGTTGGTGCAGCCGGCGCCATGGACCGAGAGCACGATTTGCGCCCCGGCGAACAGGGCCGCCTGACGCTCGACGGGCAGGGTCTCCGGGCGCACGGGAACGAAGCCGCGCGCACGGGCGACCTCGACGAGCTGTGCTTCGTTCTCGCAACGCCGGAACGCCGTCTCGCCGCGCAGCAGCATGATCCGGCGCGGGCCGTCCGGCTCGGGCACGGCGAAGGACGCGCAGCGCCGGCGCAGCCACGACGCGGTGTCGGGCGCGAGCGCCGAGCACATCCATTCCGGCACGCCCCCCGGTCGCAGCCTGCGCCCGGGAAGGCGGGGCACCCACAGCTGGCGGAAGCGCGCGATCGTCCCCGGTTCGGCCGGGCGCAGGCGCGCGGGGTCGACGCCCAGAAGCTCCAGCAGGCGCTGCTCGTAGGGCGCCGGGCGGGAACTGGTCACCAGGGGCAGGTGGCGCCACGGACCCTCGGCCTCGAGGGCGGACAGGCGGGGCAGATAGTCGGCCAGCCAGTGGTAGTAGTTGTGCGCCCCGCCCAGGAACAGGCACGGCTCCTCGACCTCGCGTTCGGGAAAGCCGGTCCTGGCCAGCACCGCGCCCTCGCGGCCGAACAGCGTCACCAGCCCGTCGTCGCCGATCGGCAGGTGGAAGACGAGATCGGGCAGCAGCCGGTCGCCGTCGAGTATGTGCCAGTGGTCGGCGAACAGCCCGGCGCCCGACAGCTCGACGACGTCGCCCAGCGGCGCTTCTCCAGCTGCCGGCTGGTCGGCGAGGCTCGCGAGCCGCAGGACCGTCTCGCCGGGGGCCGGCTCGCCGCGGGCGAGACGCAGCTTCCGGCCGGCGTCCCGGCGGATGCGCTCCGCGCTCGGGCGGGCGGCGGCGCGCTCGTCCAGAAGCCGCGCCCAGCATTCGGCGGCCTCGGCCGGCCGGCCGGCCTCCTCGCAGGCGCAGCCGAGGTTCCACAGGGCCTCGACGACGCCGTCCGCGCCGGCGGCGGCCAGGGCGGCGCGGAAATGCGCGATGCCGTCGTCGTGGCGCTCCTGCGCCATCGCGATCGTCGCGAGCACGCCGTGGGCGCGGCCGGTCTCGGCCCCGGAGGCCAGCAGCGAGCGGGCGAGGTCGGCCGCGTCTTCGGCCCGGTCCTTCGTGCGCAGCACCTCGGCCAGCGTCGCCCGGGTGGCGGCGGCCTCCGGCCCCGCGGCGAGTGCCGCGCGCAACGCCTGCTCCGCCTGCCCGATCAGTCCCAGGCGGGCGCAGGCGACGCCGAGATTGTGCAGGAGATCGGGCGCGCCGGGACTTGCGGCCAATGCCCGCTCCAGCAGCTCGGCGGCGGCGGGCTCGTCGCCCTCGTCGATCAGGTCGGAGGCGAGCTCGTTGAGCAGGCGGGGGACGCCGCCGAACCGGGCGGCGAGGTCGTCGCGCGCCCGCCGGCATCCCGGCAGGTCGCCGGCGTCGCGCAGGCTGCGGCCCAGGAAGAGCAGCGCCTCGCCATGGTCGGGGGCGAGGCGGCACGTCTCCTCGAAGGCGCGCGCGGCGGCCGCGGGCGAGGCCGAGAGATGGAGGCTCAAGCCGTGCAGGAAGGCCATCGGGGCGTTCGCCGGGTCGGCGTCGCGCCCGCGCCGCAGCAACGCCTCCGCCGCCGCGGGCGTGCCCGCCATCAGGTGGAGCTGGGCGCGCAGGAACAGCGCCGCCGCCGATCCCGGGTCCGCGGCCAGCGCGCGGTCCAGGGAGCCGGCCGCCCCGGCGGCGTCGCCGGCGGCGAGCCGACGGCGGGCGTCGTCGAGGAGGGCGGCGGTCGAAGACTGCGGGTCGGGCATGGCCTCGCGGCACCGGGCGGCGGAAAGCTCCCCTCCCGTTGCACGTGAGGGGCGGTCCTTGTCAAGGCTCCAGGGGCTCAGGGTTCGAAGATGGCGCCCGGATTCAGGTGGGCCGAGGGGTCGAGGGCGCGCTTGAGCACGCGCATCAGCTCCAGGTCCAGCGGCGGCGCCGTGCGGGCGAACTCGCCGGCCTTGAGGCGGCCGATCCCGTGCTCGGCGCTGATCGTGCCGCCCAGCGCCAGCGTCACCTCGAACACGGCGTGCTCGACCTCGTCCCAGCGGGCGCGGAACGCCTCGTGCGCCATGCCCTCGCCGCGGCAGATGTTGAAATGGATGTTGCCGTCGCCGGCGTGGCCGTAGGGCAGGGGGCGGGCGCCGGGGGCCACCGCCGCCACCGCCGCCTCGGCGCCGGCGATGAAGTCGGGGACCGCGGCGACCGGGACGGCGGTGTCCATCCTGAGGCAGCTCGGGTCCTCGATGCAGGCGAGCGCGATCGCCTCGCGCAGCTTCCAGAAGCCGTCGCGCTCGGCGCCCGACCGCGCGACGACGGCGTCGGCCAGCAGCCCGTCCTGCGCGACCGCGACCAGAACGTCCTCGAACGCGGCCTCGATCGGGAGCAGGGGGCTGGCCGTCGCCACCTCCACCAGCACCAGCCAGGGATGCGCCGCGGCGAAGGGCGGGCGTATGCCGTCGATCGTCAGCGCCTTGTCGAGCGCGGCGGCCGAGATCAGCTCGAACGCCTCGACGACCTCGCCCAGCCCGTCCTCCAGCCGGCGCAGCAGGCCCAGCGCCGCGTCGGGCGTCGCCAGCGCCACCACCGCGGTCGCACGGCTGCGGGCGAGCGGGCGCAGGCGAAGCGCTGCCGCGGTGATGATGCCGAGCGTGCCCTCGGCGCCGATGAAGAGCTGCTTCAGGTCGTAGCCGGCGGTGTTCTTGCGCAGCAGGCGCAGGCCGTCCCAGACGCGCCCGTCGGCCAGCACCGCCTCGATGCCGAGGACCTGGTCGCGCGCGGTGCCGAAGCGCAGCGCGTTGTTGCCGCCGGCGTTCGTCGAGAGATTGCCGCCGATGCGGCTCTGCCCCGCACCGCCATGGGTCAGGGCGAAGCGCCGGCCGGCGGCCTCCGCGGCGGCCTGGGCGTCGGCCAGGACGACGCCGGCCTCGACGACCATGGTGTTGCCGACCGGGTCGACCGAGCGGACGGCGCGCATGCGCTCCAGCGAGAGGATGACCGCGTCGCCGGCCCCGGCCGCGCTGGCGCCGCCGCACAGCCCGCTGTTGCCGCCCTGGGGCACGATCGCGACCCCGGCCGCGGCGGCCCAGCGGACCGCTGCCGCGACCTCCGCGGTCGAGCGCGGGCGCAGCACGGCGAGCGGCCGGCACTCGTAGAGCTTCAGGATGTCGCGGCAATAGGGTTCGGCGGCGAAGGGATCGGTCACCAGCCCCTTCTCGTCGAGGACATGGGCGAGCGGCGCGAGGCGGGTATCCATCAGACCGTCTCCGGCAGTGCCGCCCGCAGGCCCGCGAGCACGGCGTCGGTATCCTCCGCGGTGCCGACGCTGATGCGCAGCGCCGAGCCGCCGCGCCAGGGCATCGCCTGGACCGTCAGCCCCCGCGCGCCGAGCGCTCGGGCCAGCTCGGCGGCCGGGGCGTCCGGCAGCGTCATGACGAAATTGGTGGCGGACGGCAGCACCCGAAGCCCCAGCGCCCGAAGTCCGCCCGCGAGCCGCTCGCGTTCCAGCGACACCGAGCGGACGATCGCCGCCCCGTAGTCGGCGTCGTCGAAGGCGGCGCAGGCCGCCGCCAGCGCCACGCGGCCGACATTGAAGTTGGGGCGCAGCTTCCAGAACGCGTCCGCGACGTCGCGCTCGCTGGCGAGAACGTAGCCGACACGCAAGCCCGCCAGCGAGAACGCCTTGGAGAAGGTGCGGGTCACGGCCCAGGGGCCGCGCCGGCCGCGCAGCGCGTCGAGCGCGTCGGGCGCGCCGGCGAAGACCGCGAACTCGTGATACGCCTCGTCGACCAGGAGGAGGGTGTCGTCCGGGACGCCCCGGACCAGGGCGTCCAGCTCCTCGCGGGTCAGGGCGCCGCCGGTCGGGTTGTTCGGCGTGCAGACATAGACCAGGCGCGTGCGCGGCCCGATCGCGGCCAGGGTCGCCTCGACGTCGACGACGCCGTCGTCGCGCACCGGGACCTCGACGGCGCGCGCGCCGGCGATCTGCACGCCCTTGCCGCAGGTCGGGAAGGTCGGGGTGGGCAGGACCGCCTCGTCGCCCGGCCCGACGGTGGCGAGCGCGCCCGCCACCAGCAGTTCGCCGCTGCCGTTGCCGAAGCTCATGCACTCGGCCGGAACCCCGGTCAGGCGCGACAGCCGCCCGGCCAGCGCGGTGCAGGTGTGGTCGGGATAGTAGCCGACGTGGCGGACCGCCGCGGCGACCGCCTCGACCACGCGGGGCGAGGGCGGCAGGGGCGACTCGTTCAGGTGCAGGCGCCGGATCGCGGGATCGGGGACGAGGTCCGGCTCGCCCGGCGAGGGAGAGGCCGGAAAGCTCAGCGCCCCGAGCCGGGGGTGCAGGACGGGGCGGCCTGAGTTCATTTGTGCGACCAGTCCTCGGGGTTGTCGGAGTTGTTCGGCGACAGGCCTAGCACGTCGCCGTCCGTCGTGCAGCCGAGGCCGAGCACGGTGCGGTTGGCGTAGGAGAAGTAGGCGGTCACCTGGTTGATCTCCAGGATCTCGCCGTCCTCGTAGCCGGCGCGGCGCAGCTCCTCCACCATTTCCCGGGCGACGCCCGCGGGGTCGCGGGTCAGCCGCTCGGCGTAGCGCAGGGCCAGGTGCTCGCGCGGGGCCAGCGGCGCCTCCTCGATCCTGCCGGTGTCCAGGGCGCCGCGGATCGCCTGCGCGCGCGCATCGTCGCCGAGCAGGCGGCGAAGGCCGGCGAAGTGATGGTCGACGCAGTAGGAGCAGCGGTTGAGCAGGCTGACCCAGACGCCGATCGTCTCCAGGAACCATTTCGGCACCCGGTTGGCGGAATGGTGCAGCACGTATTTGTAGATAGCCATGTGGCCTTCCAGCGTGTGCGGCCGGAGGCTGTGCGCCATCAGGATGTTGTCGACGTTGTCGCCCGGCCCCTTCACGCGGTCGTAGAGCTGGCGCAGGCGGCCGGTGGACTCGGCATAGGGAACGGTCTTGATCCAGGCCATGGGGGAAGATGTCTCCGTCAGGTGGGCCGCCGCGCTCAACCGAGCAGGAGGGCGTCGTCGGTCAGCTTCTCGCCCTGGGACTTGCGGAACAGGGCGAGCAGGTCCTCCACCGCGAGCGCGTCGCGCTCGGGACCGGCGGCGTCGAAGACGATCCGGCCGCGGTGGAACATGATGGTGCGGTCGCCGGTGTCGAGCGCCTGGGCCATGGAATGCGTGACCATGACGGCGGTCAGCTTCAGCTCGGACACGATGCGGCGCGTCAGGCCGAGCACGAAGTCGGCGGTCTTCGGATCGAGGGCGGCCGTGTGCTCGTCCAGCAGCAGGAGCTGGGTCTCGCCGGTGGTCGCCATCAGCAGGCTGACCGCTTGGCGCTGGCCTCCCGACAGCAGCCCGACCTTGTCGTCGAGCCGGTTCTCCAGCCCGAGGTCCAGCATCCTCAGCCGCTCGGCGACGTCCCGGCGCATCGGGCGGCCCGAGGCGAAGCGCAGCCCGCGCGGCCGGGTCCGGCCGTAGGCGAGGGCGAAGTTCTCGAGGATGGTCAGGTCCTCGCAGGTGCCGAGCTTCGGGTCCTGGAAGACGCGCGAGATCAGGCGTGCGCGCCGGTGCACCGGCCAATCCGTCATGTCGTGCTCGCCGACGACGACGCGCCCGCTCTCGACCTTCGCGGCGCCGGCCATCACGTTCAGCGAGGTCGACTTGCCGGCGCCGTTCGAGCCGATCACCGTCAGGAACTGGCCGTTCGGCACCTTGAGGTCGACGCCGCGCAGCGCCTTCGTCTCAAGCGGGGTGCCCTTGTTGAAGGTGACGTGGACGTCGCTCAGTTCGATCACGCCCGGTTCTCCTTGCGCATGATGCGGAACAGGGTGCCCCCCGACCGCTGGCCGACCAGCGCCAGGATCACGAGGACCGCGGTCACGATCTGCACGTCGGCCGCCTGTAGCCCGAGGAAGCCGGCGTTCAGCGCGAGCGCCACGGCCAGGCGGTAGAGGATCGCGCCCAGGATGCAGGCGAGCGTCGCCGCGACGATGGTGCGCGAGGGGAAGAGGCTGGTGCCCACGATGACCGAGGCGAGGCCCACGATGATGACGCCGATGCCCATATAGGCGTCGGCGGCGCCGAAGATCTGCGCGAACAGCGCGCCCGCGAAGGCCGTGAGCGCGTTGGCGATGCCCACGCCCAGCAGCTTCATGCGCCCGACGTCGATGCCGTTCGCCGCCGCCATCGCCGGGTTGGCGCCGGTCGCGCGCATCGACAGGCCGGTGCCCGTGGACAGGAAGGCGTCGAAGCCGAGCTTCACCAGCAGGACGAGGACGCCCAGGAAGACCGGGTTGACGACGTAGCCCGGCAGGCCGAAGGCCTGGAGGCTCGTGAACACCGTGTCGACCCTGAGCAGCGGCTCGTTCGGCCCGTCCATGATGCGCAGGTTGAGCGAATAGAGCGAGATCGCGATCAGGATGCCGGCCAGGATGTGCAGGATGCCGAAGCGGACGTTCAGCCAGGCGGTGGCGAGACCCGCCGCGAACCCCGCGGCGGCGGCGGCGAGGGTCGCGATCCAGGGGTTCGCCCCGGCGACGATCAGCACCGCCGCGACGGCGGCGCCCAGCGGGAAGCTTCCTTCCACGGTGAGGTCGGGAAAGTCCAGCACGCGGAACGTCAGATAGGCGCCCAGCGCGACCAGGCCGAAGACGAAGCCGGTCTCGAGCGTGCCGAGGATTTCGAAGAGGGACATCGTTGCCGTCCGTAGGGGAAAGCCGCCCGGAACCGCGCCGGGGCGTGCCGGCGCGGTTCGATGCGGGGCGGTCGGGCGCTATTCCACGACCTGGGTGGCGCGGGACAGGACGGCGTCGGGCAGCGTGACGCCCATGGCCTCGGCGGAGTTCCTGTTCACGGCGACCTTGAAGTTGGGCAGGCGCTCGTAGGCGACGACCGCGGGGATGTCGGCCGGAGCCTTGCCCTCCAGCACGTCCGCGACCATGTGGCCGGCGGCCCGGCCGACCTCGATGTAGTCGAGGCCGATCGAGGCGATGGCGCCCCGCTCGACGCCGCGCGTCTCGCCGCTGAATACCGGGGTGTCGGTGTCCTCGCCGATCTTCACGACCGATTCCAGTGCTGCGACCACCGTCGTGTCGTTGGGCACGTAGATCGCGTCGACGTTGCCGATCAGGCCGCGCGCCGCGATCAGCACCTCGTTCGTGGTCGGCGCGGGCGCCTCGACGACCTCGATGCCGCGCTCGGCGGCGAGCTTGCGAAACTTCTCCAGCGTCGAGACCGAGTTGTCGAGGCCGGGATTGTAGACGAAGCCGATCGTCTTCATGTCCGGCACGATCTCGCGGAAGAAGTCGAGCTGGCTGGCGAGCGGCGATTCATCCGAGACACCGGTGATGTTGCCGCCGGGCTTCTCGAAGCTCTCGATCAGGCGCGCCTTCAGCGGGTCGGTAACGGTCGCGAAGACGATCGGGATGCCGCTCGTGCCCGACGCCATCGCCTGCGCGGTCGGCGTCGTGATCGCGACGATCACGTCGGGCCGCGCGCCGGCGAACTTGCGCGCGATCTGCTGCTGCGTCGGCATGTTGCCGTTGGCGTTCTGGTAGTCGACGCTCAGGTTCTCGCCGACCTTGTAGCCGCGCTCCTCCAGGCCGGCCAGGACGCCGTCCTTCGTCTCGACGAGCTGCGGCACCTCGACGATCGTCGAGATCGCAACGCTCTTGGTTTCCGCGGCCTGAACGCCGGCCGTGGCCAGCATTACGCCCAGCGCGGCGAGGGCTCCCATCGAACGTATCGTCATGTCGTTCCTCTCACCCCTGTCGCGCGGATTGGTCCGTGCCGCGCAGCCACGGTGTTCGTGCCCATGCATACAGATTGATGTTGCACGATGTGGTTCGGTCGTTCATATGCTGGGAGACCATGGACGAGCGAGTCAAGATCGTAAATCCCGCCGGCGTCGGTCTCCTGCAGAAGGCCCTGCATATCCTGGACCTGTTCCAGCAAGACACGCCGTACTGGACGCAGGCCGACATCTCCCGGGCGACTGGGCTGACGCGTTCGACCGCGAGCCGTCTGGTCCGCTTCCTGTGCGAGAAGGGCTACCTGCACGAGATGGAGCCGCGCGGCCGCTACTCGCTCGGCCCGGCGGCGATCGACCTCGGGCGCCGGGCGACGGCGCAGCTCGACCTGCGGGCGGTGTTCCAGCCCGTGCTGGAGGAGCTGGCGCGCAAGACCGGCGAAACCGTGCTCGCCACGGCGACGACGCCCGCAGGCACCGCGGTCGCCTGCGTGGGGCAGGTCGAGAGCACGCGCGAGGGACTGCGCGTCTTCGAGACGATCGGTGCCGTGTTCCCGCTGCATGCGGGTGCGGTCTCCAAGGCAGTCCTCGCCTTCCTGCCCCAAGCCGAGCAGGAGAGGCACATCGCCCGCGGCCTCGAGCCGAAGACGCCCTTTACCATAACCGACCCCGACAAGTTGCGCACGGATCTCGCGCAGACACGCGAGCGCGGCTACTCGATCTCGCACCAGGAGACCTATCTCGGGGTCAACGGCGTCGGCGCCCCGGTGTTCTGGGGCGACGGCCGCCCGGCCGGCAGCATCGGGATCGCCTGCCCGATCCATCGCGCCGACGATGCCGCCGTCGCCCGTTTCGGCGCCCTCGTCGTCAAGGCCGCGGCGGAGGTGACGGCGGTGCTCGGCGGCAGGGCGAAGGCCGTTCCCGCCGGGCCGGCGGAGCCTGTCGGGCCGGCCGGGACCCGAACCCGGGCCCGACCCCAGGCCCGAACGAGGTCGAAGACCAAGGAGACCACGTGATGCGCGCCTGGATTTCGGGCGAGACGCCGGGCCGCGGGGGCCTCGTGCTCGGCGAGCGCCGGCAGCCGGGCACGACGGAAGGGCGGCTCGTCGTCCGGGTGCGGGCCGCCGGCCTGAACTTCTCCGACGGGCTGATGATCGACGGCGCCTACCAGGTCCGGCCGCCCCGTCCATTCGTGCCGGGGCAGGAGGTCGCGGGCGTGGTCGAGGCGGCCCCTCCGGGCGCGGGCTTCGAGCCCGGGGAGCGCGTCGTGGCCAAGGTCGACTGGGGCGGGTTCGCCGAATACGCCTCGGTCCGCCCGGACATGGCGATCCGCGTTCCCGACGGGCTGGACCTCACGGCGGCGCTCGCCCTGCCGGTCGTCTACACGACCTCCATGGTGGCGCTCACCCACTGCGCGGCCGTTCGCCCGGGCGACTGGGTCCTCGTCCACGCCGCGGCCGGCGGCGTCGGCCTTGCGGCGGTCGAGATCGCGAAGGCGCGGGGCGCGCGCGTGATCGCCACGGCCGGCGGCAGCGCCAAGCTCGCCGTCGCGGCCGAGCATGGCGCCGACTTCGGCATCGACTACCGCACCGAGGACTTCGTCGCCGCGGTCAAGGCGCTGACCGGCGGCCACGGCGCGGACATCATCTTCGATCCGGTCGGCGGCGACGTCGGGGAGGCGAGCCTGCGGGCGGTCGCCCATGACGGCACGCTGCTGGTCGTCGGCTTCGCCTCCGGGCGCATCCCCGCCTACGCCGCGAACCGCCTGTTGCTGAAGCGCGCCTGCGCCAAGGGCGTCTACTGGAACCATGACCAGGATCGCGAGTTGCTGGAGCGCATCGGCCGCGAGCTGGTGGCGATGCTGCAGGCCGGCACGATCCGCCCGCTGGTCGACGACCGCTACGGCTTCGAGGCGCTGCCGCAGGCGCTGTCCGACCTCGAGGACCGCCGTTCGACGGGCAAGCTCGCGCTACGCATCGCCGATTTCTGACCGAGAAACGAAATGAACCAAGCTTCCGCGAACAGTTCCGGAGCCCGCCCGCAGAACGGCGGGCGCCGCCCGATCGAGGGTGTGCGCGTCCTCGACCTCTCGCGGGTGATGTCGGGTCCCTACTGCTCGTCCATGCTCGCCGACCTGGGCGCCGACGTGGTCAAGGTCGAGATGCCGGGGCGCGGCGACGAGGGCCGCGCCTTCGGTCCCTATCGGGACGGCGAGAGCACTTATTTCATGATGCTCAACCGTGACAAGAAGAGCGTCACGATCGACATGAAGACGCCGGAGGGTCTCGAGCTGGTGCGCCGGCTCGCGAAGACGGCCGACGTGCTGCTGGAGAACTTCCGCCCCGGCGTGATGGATCGGCTCGGCCTCGGCTACGAGGCGGTGTGCGCGATCAACCCCTCCATCGTCTACGCCAGCATCTCCGGCTTCGGCCAGGAGGGGCCCCTGCGCGACCTTCCGGCCTTCGACCTCGTGATCCAGGCGATGAGCGGGCTGATGAGCCTGACCGGGCCGCGGGGCGGCCCGGCGACGGCGGTGGGCGAGTCCGTCGCCGACGTCGCGACCGGCATGTTCGCCGCCTTCGGCATCGTCGCCGCGCTGTTCCAGCGCACGCAGACCGGCGAGGGGCAGCATCTCGACGTCTCGATGCTGGACAGCCTGATGGCGATGCAGCTCACCGGGCTCAGCCGCCAGCTTCATTTCGGCGACACGCCGAAACCCGTCGGCAACCGCCACCCCGTGACCTACCCGGTCGACAGCTTCCCGACCGCGACCGGCGACGTCGTGATGGTGTGCTTCTCCGACGCGGCGTTCCGCGGCCTCGGCAAGGCGATGGGCCGCCCGGGCCTGGCCGACGACCCGCGCTTCCGCACCAATGCCGACCGCAACCGCCACGAGGGTGAGCTGCGGGAGCTGATCTCCGGCTGGACGGGCGGCCTGCCGGCGGAGGAGGTGCTGGCGGCGCTGCGCGACGCCGGCATTCCGGCGGCGCCGGTCTGGGACCTTGCGACGCTCGCGGCTTCGGAGCACGTGGCGGCGCGCGGCCTCGTCGCCGAGGGGCGGCACGCCCGCTTCGGCGCGGTGCCGCTGGTCCGCCAGCCGGTGAAGTTCTCCGCGGCCCCCGCGGACGCCGCGCCGACGACGCCGCTCCTGGGCGAGCACACCGAGGCCGTGCTCGCCGGAGAGCTCGGCCTCGACGCGGCGGAGATCGCCGCGCTGCGGGCCAAAGCCGTAATCTGACAGCGAGGAAACGATGCCCACGCCCACCAACAGCCGGGTGGTCCGCGCGCCGCGCGGCCGGGAACTCAATGCCCGCTCGTGGCAGACCGAAGGCCCGCTGCGTCTCCTCATGAACAACCTCGACCCGGACGTCGCCGAGCGGCCGGAGGAACTCGTCGTGTATGGCGGCATCGGGCGGGCGGCGCGAGACTGGAACGCCTTCGACCGCATCGTCGAGACGCTGAAGCGGCTCGGCGGGGAGGACACGCTGCTGGTCCAGTCGGGCAAGCCGGTCGGCGTGTTCCGGACCCACGCCTTCGCGCCGCGCGTGCTGATCGCCAACGGCAACCTCGTGCCCCGCTGGGCCGACTGGGAGCATTTCTCCGAACTCGACCGCCTGGGCCTGATGATGTACGGCCAGATGACCGCGGGGTCGTGGATCTACATCGGCAGCCAGGGCATCGTCCAGGGCACCTACGAGACCTTCGGGGAGATCGGGCGGCGCCATTTCGGCGGGCGCCCGCAGGGGCGGCTGGTCGTGACCGGCGGGCTGGGAGGCATGGGCGGCGCGCAGCCGCTGGCCGCCACCATGGCCGGGTTCGACGCGATCGTCGTCGAGTGCCAGGCCGGCAAGATCGACTTCCGGCGGCGCACCGGCTATCTCGACGAGCAGGCGGCGACGCTGGACGAGGCGCTCGCGATCGTCGAGCGCGCCCGCACGGCCGGCAGGCCGGTTTCGGTCGGGCTGCTCGGCAACGTCGTCGAGGTGCTGCGCGACCTGCTCGCCCGCGGCATCACGCCCGACGTCGTCACCGACCAGACCTCCGCGCACGACCCCGTCAACGGCTACCTGCCCGAGGGCTGGACGGTCGCGCAGTGGGAGGAGCGCCGCCAGTCCGACCCCGCCGGCGTCGCGGCGGCCGCGCGCGCCAGCATGGCGCGCCACGTCGAGGCGATGGCGGAGTTCGGCCGGCGCGGGGCGGTCGTCGTCGAGTACGGCAACAACCTGCGCGGCATGGCCGACGGCCCGGGCGTCGCGGCGCGCAACGCCTTCCCGGGCTTCGTCGAGGCTTATGTCCGGCCGCTGTTCTGCGAGGGCAGGGGGCCGTTCCGCTGGGTCGCGCTGTCGGGCGACCCCGAGGACATCCTGAAGACCGACGCCAAGGTGCGCGAGCTGATGCCGGACGCGCCGATGCTCCACAACTGGCTGGACAAGGCGCAGCGCCACATCCGCTTCCAGGGGCTGCCCGCGCGCATCTGCTGGGTCGGCCTGGGCGACCGCCACCGCCTCGGCCTCGCCTTCAACGAGATGGTGCGCAACGGCGAGCTCTCGGCCCCGGTCGTGATCGGCCGAGACCATATGGATTCAGGATCGGTGGCGAGCCCGACCCGGGAGACCGAGGGCATGAAGGACGGGTCGGACGCGGTGTCGGACTGGCCGATCCTGAACGCGCTGCTCAACGTCGCGAACGGGGCGAGCTGGGTGTCCTTCCACCACGGCGGCGGCGTTGGCATGGGCTACTCCCAGCATTCCGGCATCGCGCTGGTCGCCGACGGCAGCCCCGATGCCGACCTGCGCATCGCGCGCACGCTGTGGAACGACCCCGCGACGGGCGTGATGCGGCACGCCGACGCCGGCTACGAGCTTGCCGTCACATGCGCGCAGCGCCACGGCCTCGACCTGCCGATGCTGGGGTGAGCCGCCGCCGGCCGGCGGAGGGCTGATTCCCCCGCCGGGTCCATGCGTCTTGCCGTAAGTCGGATTCTGCCGCATGGCCGCGCTTTGCGGGCGTGCGCCCGCATGGCCGCGTTTTGCGGGCGTGCGCCCGCATGGCTGCGCACAGCGTCTCGGCGGAGAAAACTTAGCAACTTGACGAAGTTTCCGCTTGCGCCATCCGTGAATCGCGCGATAGTTAGCGACATGACTAACCATGGTCCCGATCTCTCGCTGCTCTTCCACGCGCTCGCCGATCCGACCCGCCGGTCGATCCTGACCCGGCTTGCCGAAACACCTGCGCGGGTGACGGATCTGGCCGAGCCCACGGGACTACGGCTGCCCACGGTGATGCGGCACCTTTCCGTGCTGGAGGGGGCAGGGCTGATCACCACGTCCAAGGACGGGCGGACACGCACCTGCGCCATCGTACCCGAGGCTCTGGATCCGGTGCGGACATGGCTCGATGAACATCGGGCCATCTGGGAGGCTCGGCTCGGCCGGCTGGATACGTTTGTGATGAATGTGATGAAGGAACGCGAAGAATGACACAGAGCCCCGCTACAAACGGCGCGACCCGTGCGATGCCTGATGACGGGAAGGCCCGCTTTGCGACGCTCGCCTTCGAACGGGACGTGGCCGCGCCACTGGCCGTACTGTGGGAGGCATGGACGGCCCCGGCCGCGCGGGCGGTCTGGGCCGCGCCATCGCCCTCGGTCACCGTGGAGTTCCTGGAGGCCGATACCAGGGTGGGTGGGCGCGAGGTTTCCCTGTGCAAG
Source organism: Arenibaculum sp. (assembly GCF_035998295.1). Lineage (NCBI taxonomy): Bacteria > Pseudomonadati > Pseudomonadota > Alphaproteobacteria > Rhodospirillales > Azospirillaceae > Arenibaculum > Arenibaculum sp. The sequence continues at coordinate 14,158 of NZ_DASYHS010000274.1, forward strand.
GTGGAGGGTCATCCGGACATCCGCTGCGAGTGCGGCTGGCTGGCGCTGCAGCCGGCGCTGCGCAGCGTGAACTACGAGGTGATCTCGTCCGAAGGGGTGACGCAATCGGCCGCGCTGGTGACGGCGGATTTCTCGGGATCGGACGAGCGCAGCCGGCTGGCCGTGACGGTGCAGCTTTCCTCGCTGGCGGAGGACATGGAGGCAGGCTATCGGGAAGGCTTCGGCGCGGGACTGGACAACCTCGCGGGCGCGGCTGAACGGACCATGGTGCTGCAGCGGGTGATTCAAGCGCCGCGGTCCGTCGTGTGGGGTGCGTGGATGAACCCCGAAACGCTGCCGCAATGGTGGGGCCCGGACGGCTTCTCCTGCCGGACGAAGAGGATCGACCTGCGGACGGGCGGCGAATGGGTATTCGACATGATCGCGCCCGACGGCACCGTCTTCCCGAACCACCATCTCTATCACGAGGTCCGGCCCGAGGAGCGGATCGGCTATACGCTGCATTGGGGCGAGAACGGGCCGAAACATGCCGACGCCTGGGCCTCGTTCGAGGATCAGGACGGGGCGACGAAGGTAACGCTCGGCATGGTGTTCAGCACGGCTGCCGAGTTCCAGGACGCGAAGGGCTTCGGTGCGGTGGAACTGGGACAGCAAACCCTGGGCAAACTGGAACGCTTCATTCGCGCGTCCCGCTGAAATGCGGCGACGTCCCGTCGCTCTCATCAGGGCTCGGGGGCGAGGTCCTCATCCATGCCGCGCCCGTCCTGGTCGGCGATGGCCGAGCCCGTGGCGAAGAACGCGATGAAGGCACGCAGCGCGGGCGGGCAGAGGCGCCGGCTGGAGTGGTAGAGATGGAAGCCGGGGAAGCGGGGGCTCCACCGGCCGAGGACTTCGACGAGCCTGCCGCGATCGAGCCACCGCCGGACCTCGATCTCGATGAGGTAGGCGATGCCGATGCCGTCCAGCGCGGCCTGGACCATCATCGCGGTGTCGTTGACCACCAGTGGGCCGTCGACCGCCACCTTCAACTCTTCGCGGCCGCGCTCGAACTCCCAGTCGTAGAGGGTGCCGCCCGTCGGCCAGCGGAACCGGATGCAGCTATGGTCCCGCAGGTCGGACGGGGCCGCCGGGGCGCCGTGCCGGTCGAGATAGTCCGGCGAGGCGACCACCGCGGCCCGCATGTCCTCGCCGAGCCTGACGGCGATCATGTCCTTCTCCAGGCGCTCGCCGAGCCGGATGCCGGCGTCGAAGCGTTCAGAGACGATGTCGGCGATGCGGTCCTCCACCGCGATCTCCAGCTCGATGCCGGGGTGGCTGCGCTGGAACGCGCCGAGGCGGGGGCCCACGAGGTACCGGGCCGCGATGCGCGGCATGTTGATCCGCAGCCGCCCGGCCGGCGCCGCGCGGAACTCCGCGACCTCCGCCAGGGCGCCGTCGAAGGCGCCGAAAAGCGGCGCGACGCGGTCGTAGAGCAGCCGCCCGGCCTCGGTCGGAGCGACGCTGCGCGTCGTGCGGTTGAACAGGCGGACGCCGAGACGGTCTTCGAGGCCGCGGATCGTCTGGCTGAGGGCGGGAGAGGACACGGCCAGACGGGCAGCCGCGCGGGAGAAGCTCAGCTCCTCCGCCACGGCGCAGAAGGACCTCAGCTCCGTGAACTCGCTGCCCTTCATTGTGTATCTCTGGCTTATTAAATTATTCGGATAATATAGGTTTATCGTCAGATTTGGAATGGCCGATCCTGCGCCCGACACGTTCCACGCATTCGGGATCAAGGCGCCATGAAAGTCTTCATCGTCCACGCTCATCCAGAGCCACGCAGCTTCAACGGGGCCCTGACCGAGACGGCCCGGTCCAGCCTTGCCGGCGCCGGCCACGAGGTCGTGGTCTCCGACCTCTACGCCATGGGCTGGCA
>NZ_DASYHS010000278.1:0-17545 GCF_035998295.1 Arenibaculum sp.
GACAAGCGTCCTACAAAGCTGTAGGTCAAACGTCCTAAAGACGGGCGCGCCGGGCCGGCGCCGGGACGGCGGCGCATATCGACGCGCCGGGCCGTCGACGCAGGGGAAGGAGACAAGGCTGCATGGGTGCCGCAAGCACACGCCGGCAGATCGTGGAGGCGGCCGACCGGCTCTTCTACGAGCAGGGTTTCGAAGCCACGTCCTTCGCCGACATCGCCGCGGCCGTGCGCCTCTCGCGCGGGAATTTCTATTATCACTTCAAGACGAAGGACGACATTCTCGCGGCGGTGATCGCCCTGCGCCTGACGACGACGGCCGGGATGCTGGATGCGTGGGAGGCCGAGGCCGGCGACCCGGCGGAGCGCATCCGCAGCTTCATCCATATCCTCGTCATGAACCGGGCGAAGATCATGCGCTACGGCTGCCCGGTCGGCACGCTCTGCAACGAGCTTGCCAAGCTCCATCACGTCGCGCAGGACGAGGCGGGCCAGCTGTTCACCCTGTTCCGCCACTGGCTGGCGCGCCAGTTCTCGGCACTCGGACGCGAGGCCGATGCCGATGCGCTGGCCCTGCACCTCCTGATGCGCAGCCAGGGGGTGGCGACGCTCGCGACGGCCTTCCACGACGAGGCCTTCATCGACCGCGAGGTGGCGGACATGGGCGCATGGCTGGAGGCGCTACGTCCCGGCCCCGGCCATCCCGAAACCGTTTCCCGCCCTCGAGCCTGAAGGATCCGCTCCGCATGTTTGTCGTCACGCTCAGGTTTTCCACGAACAAGGCGCAGGCCCCCCGGCACATGGACGGTCACAACGCGTGGATCCGACGCGGGTTCGAGGACGGCATCTTTGTGCTGACCGGCAGCCTTCCGGGTGGTGCCGGCGGCGCGGTCCTCGCCCACAACGTCTCGCGCGAGGAACTCGAAGCGCTGCTGCGGGAAGACCCGTTCGTGGCGGAGACCGTCGTCGACGCCGACATCCTCGAGATCACGCCGGGCCGCACCGACGAGCGCCTGGCCTTCCTGAAGGCCTGAACGATGAGCGCGACGATCCCCGGGCCGGACGGACGGCCGCGGTGCCGCTGGTGCGCGGCCGCACCCGAGTTCTTCGCCTATCACGACACCGAATGGGGCTTCCCCGTCGACGATGATCGCCGCCTGTTCGAGAAGCTGTGCCTGGAAGGCTTCCAGTCGGGCCTGAGCTGGCGCACGATCCTGGCCAAGCGCGAGAATTTCCGCGCCGCCTTTCATGGCTTCGATGTCGAGCGGATCGCCGCGTTCACGCAGGCAGACGTCGAGCGCCTGCTGAAGAACGAGGGCATCGTCCGCCACCGCGGCAAGATCGAGGCCGTCGTCAACAACGCCCGGCGGGCCCGGGACCTGGTGGCGCAGGAAGGATCGCTGGCCGCCTATGTCTGGCGCTTCGAGCCCTTGGCCGATGAGCGTGCGCCCCCGCAGACCGCCTCCACCTCGGCAGCGTCGATCGCGCTGTCGAAGGACCTGAAGAAGCGCGGCTGGTCGTTCGTCGGCCCGACGACGGTCCATGCCTTCCTGCAGGCGATGGGGCTGATCAACGATCACGCCGAAGGCTGCGCGATGCGTGACGAGGTCGAACGGGCCAGGGCCGCGTTCCAGCGGCCGCGCTCCCGGTCGGCCTGAACTCCGGCACCGAGCGCCGCCTCGTCGCCGGCAACGGTCAGAACGCGCGCGACATAGGTCTGGCCCCGCTCGGTGATGTCGAGCAGCCGGGCAAACCCGAGCTGGCCGAAGGCGTTGAGCAGCATCGTCTGCACGAGTTCGAGGCGGGTCTGCTCCGGACCCATCCGCTCACGGATGGTCTCGTCCACCTCGGGCGGCAGATCGAAGGCATTGAGCGGGATCTGGGCGCCGGGCGTGGCGAAATCCTCCGCCGGCAGGTTCTCGTAGGCGGGGGTGGTCGCCGGTGCCTGTTGCGCCCAGGCCGCCGGGACGGTCGCCAGCGCCAGTAGCGACGCCGCGGTCAGCATGTACTTCATGATGGCCTTCCTCACGGCGACAGGGATCCATACCGGTGGCCGGGCGGCTGATTTTCATCGTCCGTGCCGGCCCGTCGGGCATGATGATGCCGCGCGGATCTCAGCCCTTTCCGGTTTTGATCTCGACTTTCGGGAACTCGACGTCGGCTCCGGTCTCGAAACGCTTGCCGTTGACCTCGTCATGGCGCGGGAAGTCGGGGGCTTCGAAACGGACCCGCAACCGGTAGGTACCGTCACCGGGAACCTTCCAGTTGCGCCCGTAGTGGTACAGGGCCGGATGCCAGAGATACGGCATCTCATGGGTGCCGACCTCGTTGCCGGACGGGTCGAACAGGGTCGCGAAGATCTTCAGGCCCGGCAGAAAGCGCCCGTCGGAGGCATCGCGGACGGCGACCTCGATATGGACGTTCTCCTGGTCGGGTTCGATCCACTCCAGCTTGCCGCCGCGCATGTGGTACATGCCCTCGGCCTTCTCGACGGCAAAGCCGATGAGGTAGTCGCCCTGGCGCATCTCGCCGCCGTCATGGGCGACGATCGACGTCATGTGCTTGAGCGCGATCCCGTAGGCATCGCCCTGCGCGGTCGCCAGCGCGAGCGCGGTGCGCGATACCTCCTCGCTCGGCTTCATCGGAGGCTTGTCGCCGGCCATGGAGTCCTCCTCGCGTGATCGACTGAATTCCTCGGCAACGGCTCGGCAGCAGGAGTGGTTCCCGCCCGCTCGCTCCTCATCGACGGCGTGCCGGCGCTGGTGGCCGGCCTTCTCGCCTACGAGTCCGAGGGGCTGCTGATCGGCGAGGCGGCCAGCGCGCGCGTGGTCGAGGGGATCCGCCGCATCGCATCAGAGGACCGTCGGATCGAGTGGACGATCAAGGTCCTGGCCGTGCACATGGGGCCGCAGGACGTGCTGGCGAACCTGAGTGTGGAGTTCCAGGACCAACTCACCGTCCCCAGAGGTCGAGGACGTGGTCTGCGCTCTGGAGACGCGCATCCGCGAGCGGTTTCCGGAGGCCACGCGGATGTTCGCCGAGGCCGAACGGTTGGCCGAGAACCGGGCGCGACGGCGGGCCCGCCCCGCCGAAAACACCTGGGACCCCGGCGGCCGAGGCCGCCATGCACCGCTCGCCCGATGGGGGCGACATCGGCTGCGGGCGGAAGGCACCAGCAGCACCATCGGCGAGGATCATCGGACTTCCGCTCGGTTTCGCTCTTTGTGATCCCGGTGCGACGATTCTGCCCTCGCGAGGCGATACGGCCATGCCGCCGAACCCGATCACGACCACGTCGTCATCGGTGACCGAGCCGCCCGTTCGGGTTGCTCTGCGGCTGCCTGTCATTCCGGAGCCGTGGCGTCTTCCGCTCCGTCATGCTGCTACTTCGTATGCGAAACCGGCGGAGGGAGCTTCCGGATGGCTGACTTCTAGACGCGATGATGCGCGCGGGATCTCGTGACGGCGGCTCTCGTTCGCTTCGTACCGCTTCGGGGCTTCGGCTTCAGCGGGCCATTTCCAACCGCGCACTCGTGTGCGTAGCCAATGTCCCACCGTTTATGCCCAAAGTCCGTGACAAAGGCTCGGCCCCTGGTGTTGGAAGCCACACCCCCGGCCGTTCCCATGGAGATCTCGTGACAGAGACGCCCGCGACCGGAGTTCGGTGACCGTCGATCATGGCCATCGCTCCCAATCCCTCGGAAATCTTCCGCCGTGCGGTAAAGGAAGGCGAACGGCGGCTCGACCAGTCGCTGCTCGAGTTGACCGCGACCGGCTTCATCGCCGGGTTCACCATCGTCTTCGGCATTGTCGCCTTGGGCATTGTCCACGCGCTGGTCGGGCCCGGCCACGACGGCGTTGCTACGATCGGCGGTGCCCTCGTCTTCGGTGTCGGGGTGGTGTTCCTGGTTGTCGGTCGGGCTGAGCTGTTCAACGAGAATTTCTACGAACCGGCCGCAACCGTTTTCGAGGAGTGGGCCCCGGGAAAGCTGCCGAGGCTCGCCCGCCTGTGGTCCGTTACCTTCGTGCTCAACCTCGCCGGCGGAGCGTTCTTCGCGGCAATTCTGTCCATCGAAGGGGTCCTGCCCGACGGTACCGGACACGCGCTCAATCGAGTGGCTGAGGAGATCGTCCGGCAGGAAGCGCTGACGGCATTTGTCAAGGCGGTCGCCGGTGGCGCGCTTGTTGCGTTGCTGTCCTTCCTTTTGGAAGCGGTCAATCACATCGGCAGTCGCATCTTCTTGGCTTTAAGCGTCGGCTTCCTGTTGGCGCTCGGGCCCTTCGCTCACGTTGCCGTCGCTGTTCTGCATGTCTTCTTCGGGCTTCTCCTCGGCGCCCAGGCAGATCTTGAGAGCCTTTTCGGAACGATGGCCATCGCAACGGCCGGCAATATCGTAGGGGGCATTGGCCTGACTACCTTCATGCATATCGCACAGGCAAAAGGCGCGCGTGAATAGTGACCGTGAACTGATGCGGTGGACGGCCCTTCCAGGGGCCCGTTCAAGATGCGCGTGTGAAAACAGGCCACAAGAGCACGGCGAAGGCAAGAGGCATTGGATCGAGCGGCTCCGGCAGACCGCTCATGTCGACATGGTCCCAAACGGGAGGTTGCCCGGCCCCGACGGGGAAGAGCAGCGTGCCATGGGAACGAAGGACCCAGAGCCATCTCTGACCCGCCTTCATGGTTCGGATTGCCCGACAGTCGTGGTCCGCCATTGGATGCGGAGAGAAGGTGGGGATCGCTGCTGCCGCAGCCCTGGGGTTCTGAGAGCGTGTTCAGCAGTTAACCCGGATAGTTCACCAGAGTTGAAGCTGGGGAAGCGGGCGCGACATAAGTTCTGGTGCTGAGGCAGAGACACCGTGGACAGCGGAGTTCACGCAAGCCGTGGCGCAAGGCATCGGGATGCTGCCGGGTTTGCCACCTGTTGGTCGCAAGCCGGTTCACGTCCGTCGACATCTTCGGCCGGTGCGCAGGCCAGCCGTGCACGGCGCCCGCGCCGCGGCGAGAACGCCGGACCCGGGTCGGCCATCGTCGCCGGACGGCCCTGCTATCACGGTGGGCCTCCGCGAACACCGCCGCGCCGCCTTCCGGCTGCGGAACCGGGCCTGGCCCGCCCGGCCTTGAAACCGGCAGCCGTTTCAACGGACAGTATCGGCTTCATTCGGACACGGGAAGCCACGGCCATGAGCCTCGCCAACGGACGCCACTATCTCGCCATTCCGGGCCCGTCGGTGGTTCCCGACCGCGTCCTGGCGGCGATGCATCGCCCGGCGCCCAACATCTATGACGGCGACATCGTCGAGATGACCCGCACGATCTTCGACGATCTCCGCGAGGTCGCCCGGTCATCCGCCCACGTGGCGCTCTACATCTCCAACGGCCACGGCGCGTGGGAGGCCGCGATCGCCAACATGTTCTCGCGCGGCGAGAAGGCCCTGGTCGCCGCGACCGGGCATTTCGGCCATGGTTGGGCCGACGGCGCGCGCGGGATGGGCGTCGACGTCGACCTGATCGATTTCGGCACGTCCGCTCCGGTGGACGCCGGACGGATCGAGCACGCCCTGGCCGCCGACCGGCATCAACGGATTCGCGCGGTCCTGATGACCCATGTCGACACCGCGTCGACGCTGCGCAACGACATAGCGGCGGTGCGCACGGCGATGGATGCCGCGGGGCATCCCGCCCTGCTCGCCGTGGACGCGATCGCCTCGCTCGGCTGTGAAGAGTTGCGCTTCGACGACTGGGGCATCGACGTCATGGTGGCGGCCAGCCAGAAAGGGCTGATGGTGCCGCCGGGGCTCGGCTTCGTCTGGCTGTCCGACAAGGCGCTGGCCGCCTCGGGAAGCTCGGACCTGGTCACGCCCTACTGGGACTGGAAGCCGCGCACGTCCGGGACGGCATTCTACCAGTACTTCGCAGGGACCGCCCCGACCCATCATCTGTACGGGCTGCGCGAAGCCTTGACCATGATCCTGCGCGAAGAGGGGCTCGATCAGGTCTGGCGCCACCACCGGGCGCTCGCCCGCGCCGTCTGGGCCGCGTTCGACGTCTGGGGACGGGACGGCGACATCAGGCTGATCGTCGCCGATCCCGGGGCACGCGCCCATGCCGTCACGGCGGCGCGGATCGGGGCCGGCGGCGCGGCGCGGCTGCGGCAATGGCTGGAGGCCAACGCCGGGGTAACGCTCGGCATCGGTCTCGGCATGGCGTCGCCCACCGATCCGGCCTATGGCGATTTCCTGCGGGTCGCGCATATGGGGCATGTCAACGCCCACATGACCCTCGGCGTTCTGGCGGCCATGGAGGCCGGGCTGCAGGCCCTCGGCATCCCGCACGCCACGGGCGCTCTCGACGCGGCCGCAGCCGCCGTCGCCGCGGCGGCTCGGGCCTGACCCTTCGCCGATCCGGCCCGGCTGCGCCACGCGTGCCTCACGGGCCCCTCGTCCACCGGACGCTCTGCGCCGGCGACCGGCCGGGCCGTTCCGCACGCCGGTGCTAGACGGCCGCCGGCACGGCCTGTTCCTTCGGGAACGGCCTGAAGACCAGCGCGATCAGGAAGGCGCCGACCGGCGGTGAAGGTGGCGCGCGAAACGATCGCGGCGACATTCGGCTCGACGCAGGACTAGCGCCGGCCGCCGGGACGGGGGGAGTAACAATCGTGACGGGCATCCATGAGCCGCCGGTCGGGCCCCGCCGCGGCGGGGGCGGCGCTCCGGGCCCCGGTCGATCGAGCCGGTCTCAGGCCGGCCCGGCCTGCTGCTCGCCCGTCGCGGCGGGCATTGCGCCCATGTCCATCCATACGGCCTCGAACACGTGGCCGTCCGGATCCTCGAAGCTGCGGTTGTACAGCCAGCCGAGGTCCATGCGCTCGCGGACGTCGGCCTTGCCGCCGGCCCCGGCCGCAGCCTCGGCGATGGCATCCACGTCCTCGCGGCCGTCCCGCGTCAGCGCGAGCAGCACCTGGCAGGTCCTGTGCGCGTCGGCGACGGGCTTCGGGGAGAACGTCGCGAAATACGCCTCGGTCAGCAGTTGGAACGTGATCGTGTCGGACCAGACCATGGAGGCTGCGCGTTCGTCGCTGAACCGTTCGTTCCTCTCGCACCCCACCGCCTCGTAGAAGCGGATGGAGGCGGCGAGATCCTTCACCGGCAGATTCAAAAAGATCATCCTGGGCACTAGGTTCTCTCCTTCGAAGCCGTGCTTGCCATGGGCGGGAGCAACATCGTCCAGGCAGGGAGCGACGTGCAATTACCTCGCAGATAGGCGCCGCTTGCGCGGTCCTTCGAAGGACGGCATAAGCATGCTGCCGGTCAGCCAGAGCCACGTAGATCGTATGATGGAACAGGACCCTCTCGGATCGGGCGGGTCTTTCGCCCGGATGCTTGCGGCACTGCGGGCGCGCAGGAAGCTCTCGCAGCTGAAACTCTCGCTGGTCGCGGACGTTTCGGCGCGGCACCTGAGCTTCCTCGAGACCGGGCGCGCATTCCCCAGCAGAAGCATGGTGGTGCGGCTCGCTCGCGCGCTCGAGCTGAGCGACGGCGAAGAAGCCGCTCTCCTGACCGCCGCCGGCTTCGTGCCTCACCACCTCGCGGGGGAGCTTCGACGGCAGGCGAGATCGTCGATGCGGTCTCCCTTGGTTCCCGGCGGGACGGACCTGACGGTCGCCTTCGCCATCGACGCCGCGCGCGAACCCGCCGAGGCCGTCGCGACCGCCGCGGCAGCTCTGCGCGACGTCGGGCTGGGGCAGTTCTTCACCGGAACGCTGACCCCCGCAACCTCGTCCAGCCCGCTGGTCATAGCGCATGGTCAGCTGGAACAGGCGCCGGTCGGCTGGCTGCTCCATTATCGCGAAAGAGGCTATGTCCGGATCGATCCGCTGGTCGCCGCCACGGCGCGGACGCACCGGGCTTTCTTCTGGGCAGACGTTCTCGGGCAAACCCCGCAATACGATTCCCTGCACGACCCCCGGGTGCGCCGGATGCTTGCCGAAGCCGCGGAGTACCGGATCAGGGGCGGCTTCGTTCAGCCCCTGCGCCGGGCGGACGGGCGCGTCCATGCGGTGTCCTGCATGGGGGAAGCCGTCGACCCGCGGGACGCCGGCGTGCGCGTGAAGGCGCGGCTCGTCTCGATCGCACTCCTCCACCGTATCGACGAGTTGGGTCTGGCGGGGAGCGTCAGCGAAATCGTGCTCGAAGCCGCCCAGGCCGACATACTCAAATGGATCCTGGAAGGACGCGGCACCGGCGGGATCGCGAACCGGCGCACCTGGTGCGAGAAGGAGGTCGAGACGATCGTGGCCGATCTCTGCGTGCGCTTCGGCACGGGCGAGCCGATCGAGGCGGCCTTCAGGGCAAGGCGCTTCGGCCTCATCTAGGCGGGCACGACAGGGTTGGCGGCTTGCCGGACTTGAGAACACGGGAGCGGAACCCGACATTGATCCCGGCAACCGCCTTTGCACAGGAGCGCTCGCCATGCGCATGATCCGATCCGCCGCCGGCGCTCTGGCGCTGCTGCTCGCGGCCGCGCCCGCCGCCCTCGCCCACCACGGCTGGTCGTGGACGAGCGGCAACAACATCGAGCTTACGGGAACGATCGAGACCGCCGAGCTCGGCAATCCTCACGGGATCGTCACCGTCGACGCGGGCGGCGAGGTCTGGACGGTAGAGGTCGGCCAGCCCTGGCGGCACGCGCAGGCGGGGCTCGACGAAGCGCTCTATGCGCCGGGCGCCGAGATCACCGTCGTCGGCGAACCCTCCGCCGATCCTGCCGGCCGGCGGGTCAAGGCCGAGCGCGTCGTGCTGGACGGGCGGCAGTACGAACTCTACCCGAACCGCGACTGACGCCGCGGCCGATGCTGGCCGAGCTCCTCGGGCCGATCGAGGCCGGCGCGGTCGCGACGGCGCTGCGCGGTTCGCGCTGGGGCTACGCCGGCGTCAATGCGGCGCACATCCTCGGGATCGCGCTCCTGTTCGGCGCGATCCTGCCGCTCGACCTGCGGCTCCTCGGTTTCTGGCGCTCGGTGCCGCTGGCGCCGCTGGCCCGCGTTCTGGTCCCCGTCTCCACGGCGGGCGTGGTGCTGGCCGTCGCGGCGGGTGCCCTGCTCTTCGCCACCCGTGCTGGCGAGTACGCCGGCCTCGCCATCTTCTGGATCAAGATGCTCGTAGTCCTGATCGGCGTGGCGAACGCGCTGCTCGTGCGATCCGCGCTGAGGCGCGCCTTGGCCGCGGGCGTGGATGCCGTCGTCCCGACCCGCATCCGTGCCGCGGCCATCGTCTCGCTCGCGGCGTGGCCGGCCGCGATCCTGTGCGGCCGGCTGATCGCCTTCTTCTGAACGCCCGGACCGGTCATGCGTCCTGTCCGCGTGCCGCCGCCGGGCGCCGGCGCACCATGACGAACGCCACCGAGGAGACCACGAGCACGAGTGCCGCCAGCACGCGCACCGTCAGCGGGTCGCCGAGAATGAGAATGGAGCCGCTCACGCCCACCACCGGGATGATCAGCGTGGCGACGGTCGCCTGTCCGACGGTGAGACGCGCGACGATCACGAACCACAGCATCTGCGCGATGCAGATCGCGAAGACGAGGTGGTAACCAAGCCCGATCCAGGTCGGCAGGTGCCACGACCCAGGCGTCGGCGCGTCGTCCAATGCCGCCGCCAGCGCGACCATGGGCAGCGCCGCAAGCGCGTACTGCCAGCCCGTCACGACGACGACGTGGCTCGCCCAGCGGCCGCGGCGCTTCATCAGCACGGTGCCCAGCGCCCACGACACCGCCGCCACCAGGACGAGGAACGGGCCGAGCAGCCGGTCGCCGCCGCCCCGGAGCGCCTCGGGGCCGAGCAGCACCACCATTCCGGCCATGCCGAGCGCGAGGCCGATCGCCTGCCGCATTCCCGGCCTTTCGCCCAGCAGGGGAATCGCGAGCAGGGTCGCCCATACCGGCATGGTGAAGGCGATGATCGCCGCGCGCGAGGTCGGCATCATGAGCTGGGCGAAGGCGGTGCAGAGATTGAAGGCCAGGATGTTGAGCAGGCCCGTCGCCGCAAGCCACGGCACCTCGCCGGCCGGTACCCGCAGCGCCAGCCCCCTCGCCCGGGCCCAGGCCAGCAGCACGACCGCGCCGGTGGTGAAGCCGACGGCCCGCAGCGTGACGGGCGGCACCTCGAACAGCACCGTCTTAACCGCCGGCCAGTTGCCACCCCAGAACAGGCCGATCAGAAGGATCAGCGCGACCTTGGCGGCGGTGCCGCCGGGAACGGTGGCGACGGACGGCGCCGCGGCGGGAGCGCTCAATGGCGCGGCTCCACGGCCTTGGCCGGCTCCAGGAACTCGACCTCGACGAAGATGAGCTCGCTCCCGCCCTCGTTGACGACGTTATGGGACGCGCCGGCCGGGCGGAAATAGCTCCGGCCGGGCTCCAGCTCGGCGACGGCGGCCGTGCCGTCGGGCATCTCCAGCCGCATTCGGCCGCGGGTCACCGGGACGATCACGTAGTCGTACCCGTGGATGTGGAAGCCGGTTTCGGCGCCCGGCGCGAACCGCCATTCGGTGACGCGCGTGCGGTCGTTGCCGACGTGCGGCAAGGATGTCGCCGTGGGTCTGGTCGGGGTCTCGGCCATGGTGTCGGTCTCCGGATCGGGTGGCGGACGGATCGTGTGTCTACGCCGCCTGCGCGGCGGAACCGCTTCTCAGGCGCGCCTTTAGGTCCGCCAGGGCTGCGACGGTCTCCACCGTCGGCGTCGGCACGCCGATCAGCGCGCCGAGCTCCGCCACCGAACGCAAGGTGGCGTCGACCTCCAGGCGGCGGCCGGCATCGATGTCCTGCAGCATGCCGGTCCGATGGTCGCCGGCCGCCTCGGCGGCGGCGATGCGGGCCTCGATGTCGAGGGCGAGGCGGATACCGAGCCGTTCGGCGACCGCCCGCGCCTCCGCCATCAGCATCCGGGCGATCCTGCGCGTTCCCGGATCGATGCAGAGCGCGCCGATGCCGGCCCCGGTCAGCGCGCTCAAGGGATCGAAGGCCAGCGCGCCGCACAGCCCGGTCCAGATGTCGGCCCGGATGTCGAGGCTGCCGCGCGCCTGGAACCCGGCGAGGCTGAACAGCTCCACCACCCCCGCCACCGCCGGCGTCCTGCGCCCCAGCGGATCGCCGAAGACGAAGCGCTGGCCGTCGACGTGGCGGATGCGGCCCGCGCCGTCGCTCTCGGCCGACACCCCGACGACCGCTCCGACCAGCCGGTCCGGCGGGACCGCCCGCCACAGCGTCCCGTCGGGGTCCACGGTCTTCAGGCGGTAGGAGCCTAGCGGCTCGGGCTGGCCCAGCGGATACCACCACGGAATGCCGCCGACCATCGGCACGACGACCGTGCCGGGCCCCATCAGGCCGGACAGCGCGTCGAGCACGTTGCCGAGGGAATGGGCCTTCACGCACACGAACACCGCGTCCTGCGGCCCCGCCGCCAAGGCGTCGTCGGTGACCCTGCCGACCGGGACCCGCGAGACGCGGCCGAGCGGCGAGACGACGACGATGCCGTCGCGCCGGATGATTTCCGCCGCCCGGGGCCGGGCGATCAGCGTCACCTCGGCGCGCGTGGGCGTCAGGCGGGCGGCCAGCAGGCAGCCGACCGCCCCCGCTCCGACGATGGCGACCCTCCTCATGCGCCCGCTTCCTGCCCGAGGCTTTCGGCGCCGGGGACGACCCGGCGGGTCCGGAGATCTTCGGGGATCTCCCAGCCCTTGCCGGGAATCGCCTCCAGCAAGGTCCGGGTGTAGGGGTGCTGCGGGTTCTGGAACACTTCGCGGGCGGTGTTCATCTCCACCACCCGGCCCTTCTGCATGACCGCGATGGTGTCGCAGACCTGTGCCGCGATCCGCAGGTCGTGGGTGATGAACAGCATGGCCAGTCCCAGGCGCCGGCGGATGTCGTCGAGCAGGTCGAGCACCTGCCTTTGCACCGACACGTCGAGCGCCGACACCGGCTCGTCGGCGATGATCAGCTTGGGGTCCAGCGCCAGCGCGCGGGCGATGGAGATGCGCTGGCGCTGCCCGCCGGAGAATTCGTGGGGATACCGGTCGGCCGCCGCCTCCGGCAGGCCGACCAGCCGCAGCAGCTCGCGGGCTCGCTCGAGCGCCCGGGCCTTCCCTTCGCCGAAGGCGACCGGGCCCTGGGCGATGATGTCCCCGATCTTGTGCCTCGGGTTCAGCGAGGCGTAGGGGTCCTGGAAGATCATCTGGATGTCCTTGCGGACGGGCCGGAACTGTCTGCGGCTCAGCGTGACCAGGTCCCGGCCCTGGAACAGGATGCGCCCGCCGTCCGCCTTGAGCAGGCCGATGATGCAGCGGCCGAGCGTCGATTTGCCGGACCCGCTCTCTCCCACGATGCCGAGCGTCTCGCCGGCGTGGATCTCGATGGAGATGTCCTCGCCGGCCACCAGGGTCCGGCCCTTGCGGAAAAAGCCGCCGAGGCGGAAGACCTTGCTGACCTTCTCCGTCTTCAGCAGGGCCTCGCCTTTGCGGACGAAGTCGTCGCGATGCTCGATGTAGTGCGGAACGGCGGCGATCAGCTCGCGGGTATAGGGGTGCCGGGGGCGGTTGAGCACGCGTTCGGCCGGCCCGACCTCGACGCAGCGGCCGTGCTGCATCACGGCGACCGTCGTCGCGATCTCGGCCACCACGCCGAAGTCGTGGGTGATGAACATCACGCCCATCTCCCGCTCGGCCTGGATCTTGGCGACGAGGTTCAGGATCTGCTTCTGGGTCGTCACGTCGAGCGCCGTCGTCGGCTCATCGGCGATCAGGATGTCGGGTTCGAGCGCCAGCGCCATCGCGATCATCACCCGCTGCCGCTGGCCGCCCGACAGGCGGAACGGGTAGCTGCGCCGCAGGTGCTGCGGATCGGGCAGGCCGACAGCGGCCAGCAGTTCCACCACCCGGGCGCGGCGCGCGGCCCTGTCCATGACGGCGTGCGCCTTCAGGCTCTCCTCGATCTGGTCGCCCACGGTCATCAGCGGGTTGAGGGCGGTCATCGGCTCCTGGAAGATCATGGCGAGGCGGCCGCCGCGCAACGCGCGCTGCTCCGCCTCGCGCATGGCCAGGATGTCACGGCCGCGATAGAGCGCCTGGCCGCCGACGACCTTCACGTGCGGCCTGGGCAGCAGCCCCATGATGGCATGCGCCGTCATCGACTTGCCCGAGCCGGACTCGCCGACGACGCACAGGATCTCGTTCTTGCGGATCTGCAGGCTGACGTTCTCGACCGCGTTGGGCCGCTCCGCCCCTTCGGGCAGGGCGACGGTCAGGTCGCGGACGTCGAGCAGCACGTCGTGGACGTCGGGCGGCACGTCGTGGACGTCGGGCGGCACGCCGCTGCCGGTCTGGCCGGTTCCCATGCTCACGCCCTCCCTTTTCGGGCCAGTCTCGGGTTGAGGGCGTCGTTCAGCCCTTCGCCGACTAGGTTCAGGGCCAGCACCGTCAGGAGGATGGCGACGCCGGGGAAGAAGCTCATCCACCAAGCCTGGCGGATGACGGTGCGGGCGGCGCCGATCATGTAGCCCCAGCTCATCACGTTGGGATCGCCGAGGCCGAGGAAGCTGAGCGAGCTTTCCAGGAGGATCGCGGTCGCCACCATCAGCGAGGCGGAAACGATGATCGGCGACAGGCTGTTGGGCAGGATCTGGCGCAAGATGATGGTGCCGGTGCCCTGCCCGGCCGTGACCGCCGCCTGCACGAATTCGCGCGAGCGCAGCGCCATGAACTCGCCCCGCGCCAGCCGGGCCAGCGGCGGCCAGCTCACGATCGCGATGGCGACGACGATGTTGGCGATGCTCGGCGTGAAGATCGCGACCAGGACGACGGCGAGAACGAAGTTGGGGATGGTCTGGAACAGCTCGGTGAAGCGCATGATGGCGTCGTCGACCCGGCCGCCGTGGTAGCCGGCGACGGCGCCGAGCGTCACGCCGATCAGCAGCGCCACGGCCGTCGAGGTCAGGCCGATCAGCAGCGACACCCGCGCCCCGTAGACGATGCCGGCCGCGATGTCGCGCCCAAGCGTGTCGGAGCCGAGCAGCGCGTCCTGCGACAGCGGCGGCTGGAACGGGACCGTGGCCATGTCCCAGGGGCTTTGCGGATAGAGCACGCCGGCGAAGACGGCGCAGAACACCACCACCCCCAGGATCGCGAGGCCGAGCACGGCGCCGCGGTTGCGGGCGAAGGCCCTCCAGAAGTCGCGGTTCATCTCAGGCCACCTCGATGCGCGGATCGACCACGGAATAGAGGAGGTCGGTCAGGATGTTGAAGACGATCACCATCACCGAGGTCACGAAGAAGATACCGAGCAGGACCTGGTAGTCCCGCTGCAGGACGGCATCGAACGCCAGCCGGCCGATGCCGGGCCAGGCGAACACCGTCTCAATCAGGATCGAGCCGCCGATCAGGTGCCCGGCCTGGATGCCGGCGAAGGTGATCACCGGAAGGATGGCGTTGCGCAGGACGTGCTTGAAGACGATGCGGGTCTCGCTCAGGCCCTTGGCCCGGGCCGTCTTCACGAAGTCCATGTCGCGCACCTCGAGGATCGAGGCGCGGGTCAGGCGCGCATAGACCGCCATGTAGAACAGGCCGAGGGTGACCGCCGGCAGGACCAGGTGTTCGGCGACGTCGACGGCACGGTCCCAGCCCGCGTATCCGGCGCCGATGGATTCGTAGCCGAACGACGGCAGCCAGCCGAGCTGGACCGAGAACAGCAGGATCAGCATCAGCCCGACCCAGTAGATCGGCGTCGCATAGCTCAGGAGCGCGAGGACGGTGATGGCGCTGTCGGACCATCGGCCCACGTTCATCGCCGCCAGCGTTCCCAGCAGTATGCCGGCCGTCAGCGCCAGCACGAAGGCGCAGCCCGTCAGGATCAGCGTCGGCGGCAGGCGGTCGAGGATGAGGTCCCAGACCGGGCGCTGCTGCCGGTAGGAATGCCCGAGATCGCCGGTCGCCACGCCGGCGACGTAGATCCCGAGTTGCTCGTGGAGCGGCCGGTCGAGGCCGAACTGCTCGCGCAGCTGCTCGACGTACTGCTCGTCGGCGGCCCCGGCCTCGCCCGCCATCACCATCGCCGGGTCGCCCGGCGCCGCACGCACGAGAAGGAAGTTGATCACCACGATGGCGAGAAGGATGAAGACGGACTTTATCAGCCGCCTTCCCAGGAACGATGCAATGCCGGCCATGGCCGTTCAGCCCTTTTCGCTGGGAGAAGGTCGGCGGGGGCGCGACGACGGCGACCGCGCCTCCGCCCCCGCCCCCGCTCGAGGCGTCACTTCTTCTTTTCGACCCAGACGTCGGCGAAGTTCTCGGAAGTCCCGATCGCGGTGCTCACGGCGTTGTGGACCCGGTTGTTGACGAAGGTCGGGAACTCCATTTCGAGCAGCCAGATCACCGGCATGTCCTCGACGAGGATCTTCTGGGCCTCGCTCAGCTGCTCCTCGCGCTTGGCGGGGTCGTTCTCCACGGCGGCCGCGGCGAACAGCTCGTCCACCCGGGGGTTCGAGTAGCCCATGGTGTTGGAGAACATCACGCCCTTGCGGATGTTGTCGGAGATGTAGGTGCGCGCCACGCCGAGCGACGGGTCGCCGTACTGGTAGACGAAGTCGTTGGTAGTCTCGTAGTCCCAGTTCGAGACCTTCTGCACCCAGCCGGCCACGTCGGTGCTTTCCAGGGTCACCTCGACGCCGATCTTGCCCCAGGCCTGCTTGATGTACTCGGCCAGGCGGGCCCAGGTTTCGCCGTAGGGCATGGGCGTGAGCGTGATTTCCGCTCGCACGCCGTCGGCGTAGGGCTCCAGGCCCATCTCGTCGAGCAGCGCCTCGGCCTTCTGCGGATCGTACTCGTATTGCGGGACGTCCGGCTCGTGGAAGGGGGTGACGGAGTTCACCGGCCCGGTGGCGACGCGGCCCAGGCCGAACCAGATCCTGTCGCGGATGAACTCGCGGTCGAGCGCATGGGCCAGCGCCTGCCGGAAACGCTTGTCGTCGAGCGGCGCTTCGCGGGTGTTGATCTCGATCCAGGACAGCGGGGCGACGAATTCGTAGCCCTTCGTGGTCATGCTCAGATGCGGCAGCGCCTCCAGGCGCGGCACGTCGAACGGCTCGACGTCGTTGTACTGGCTGACGTCGACCTCCCCGGTCTCGAGCGCCAGCGCTCGGCTGGCGGCGTCGGGGATCACGCGGAAGTAGATGTCGTCGAGGTAGGGCTTGCCGTCGAGGTAGTAGTCCTCGTTCTTCACCAGGTGGATGTGGCTCCCCTTGACCCACTCGTCGAACTTGAAGGGGCCGGTTCCGATCGGCGTCGCGTTCTTCGGGTTCTGCTTGTAGTCCGTGTCCTCGTAGATGTGCGCCGGCATCATCGGCGCCGAGGACACCTCGAAGGCCTTGAGGAAGGCGGGGAAGGGCTGCTTCAGCTTGAAGACGACGGTGTGGTCGTCGGGCGCCTCGACGCTTTCGACATGGCTGAAATTGGCCCGGGCGCGCGGGTGGACCTCCGGCAGGAACTCCGTGGTCGAGAACACGACGTCCTTGGCCGTGAACGGCGTGCCGTCATGCCACTTGGCGTCCTGGCGCAGCTTGAAGGTGTAGGTCAGCCCGTCGGGGGACACCTCCCAGCTTTCCGCCAGCCCCGGCATGGGCGACAGGTCGTGGTCGTAGCGCAGCAGCCCTTCGTAGATCTTGCCGGCGACCGTCTGGGTCGGCCCCTGCTGGTTGAGGCCGAGGACCAGGATGGGAGGTTCGGGCTGGACGATGACGCTGAGCGTCCCTCCCTTCTGGATCTGCTCCTGCGCCATCGCCGGGGCGGCGGCCGCCGCGACCATGGCCGCGGACGCGAGCAGACTTGCCGCGACGGCCCCGGAAGCGGTGAGGCGCCGCAGGAATGCCAATCGGTTGCTCATGATCTTCGCGTGTCCCCTGTTCATTGATTCGTGGTCGGGCCGGCTCGCGGCTGGTCATGACGCGCTGGGACGCCCGACGTCCATCCCCGGCACGCGGTCGGTGGCTCGGGCCATGGTCATGCCGGGCAGGCGGAACAGCCGGCAAGCCGCCGCCAAGTCGGCGCGCGCCGGAGATCCGCCACCCGATCCCGGATGGAGTTGTTCCACATTGTATACGGTCTTCCGGGGGGCCCGACGGCATCGAAGCGGCATCCCGCGTATTACGGAGGCGGCCGGCCACCCCAGGCAAATTGACATTATTCATTGCCGTCATAAACTGAATTTATGCTGCCACGAAACCTTCGGCGGCAGGCCGCCATCGACACGGCAAGGATCAGGCCATCGAGATGGCCTAGAGGATCCTTCCTTGCTTTTCCGGACGACAGAGGGCGTCGAGCGCATGAACCAGCAGCGCGAACTGGACAGGCTCGGCAACCAGCTCGACTGGAACCTATTGCGGACGTTTATGATGATCGTGCAGGAGGGCGGCATGACAGCCGCCGCGTCCCGCCTGTTCGTGACCCAGCCGGCCGTCAGCCTGGCGCTGAAGCGGCTGGAAGCGAAGCTCGGCCGGCAGTTGATC